>DATGIR010000535.1:0-5921 GCA_035295605.1 Fimbriimonadaceae bacterium
TTGCCGGTGATGAGCTCGGCGAGGGCGACCGTGGTCTCTTGCGGAACCAGGATGGCCTGAACGCTGTCGGGGATGTTGGAGAACGAGAACTGGACGACCATCATCGGCGCCGTGATCTCGGCGTAGAAGTCCGAGGTCGGCGTTCCCACCGTCAGCGCGTTACTGAACGCGATGTTCTGCCCGGCGCCTTCGGAGACGCTGAGGGAGACCACCTGCCAGATCTGGTTCTGGAGCGCGGCGAAGTCTTGGATGATTTCGGGTGCGATGGACGACATATCGGTTATTCGAGAGGTTCGCTAACGCTGAACACCAGCTTCTTGCCGCGGAGGGCGGGCTTGCCGCCGAACTTGGGGACGTTGCCGATGAGCAGAGTCAAATCGTGGTCGGTGCGCTGGTCGAGCCGGATGATGTCGCCCGATGAGAGGTTGAGAAACTCGCGGACGCGCAGCCGGGCCTGGCCGAGGCTCACGCTGGCGTCGACGAGCGAGCGCTGCACCTGGTAGCTGAGCATCCGACGGTTGGCCGGCGAGTGGCGCCGGCTCGAGTTCACGAACCACTTCTGGGCGCTGAGCTTGGTCGTGATCGGCTTGAGCAGCAGGTAGGGAATACAAAGGCTCATCGCGCTGCGCTGCTGGCCCATCTTCACCTCGAACAGGATGGTGACGACGATGTCGTTGGGCGGTGCGATCTGTACGAACTGGGAACTGGTTTCCAGCCCTTCGATGCCGGGGTTCACGACGACCACGCCCTCCCAGGCGCTCTTGAGCGCGTTGAACATGCGCTCGATGGTCTGCCGGACCAGCGGTCGCTCGATGTCGGTCAGCACGCTGCGGTTGATGGAGGTGCCGGGGCCGCCGAGCATTCGGTCGACGATGGAGAACACGAGGCCGAATTCGATTTCCAGCACCGCCTGGCCGGTCAGCGGGGGCAGCGACATCACGGTGAACACCGACTGGTTGATGCTGCGCAGATACTCCTCGTAAGGCACCTGCTCCAGGGAGATGAGGTCGATGGAGACCGGGGTGCGGAGGTAGGCGGAGAGTCCGGAGCCGGCGAGCCGGGCGAACGTCTCGTGAAGCATCTGGAGGGTTCGGAGCTGATCCTTCGAGAACTTGTCCGGGCGGCGAAAGTCGTAGACTTCGTAGGCGACGCTGGGCCGAAACTGGGCTCGGGCGGCGGCGCCGCTGGGAATATTGATGCCGCCAGGCGCGGCGGCGGGCGTCGCGCTGCTCGTGCTGTCATTCTCGGATTCGGTGCCGAGCGAGTTAAGCAGCGCCTCGATTTCGGCCTGTGAAAGGATGTCCGACACTTAGCGCATGACCTCTTTCCAGCACCCCTCCGCAACGAAGCGTAGGCGGTGCTATCAGTAGGTGTATTGGCGTGAGGCCCCGTATCTTTAGCGTGCTGAAGGGGAAAAGCTCACAAACCACTACTGGGTTGCAAAACTGCTGAAGTAGATCTTGAGCACCGGCCCCGTGTCGGAATCCCACTCGGGATGCTGCGGCGGCGCGGGCTTGGCGGGATCGGCCTTCGGGTCGGTCTTGGGGTCCGCGGAAGCATCGGCGGCGTCGGCGCTGTCGTCTCCCTTCTTGTCGTCCTTGGGCTCGGCGAGAACCTTGTTGAGGTCCGCCGCCATCTCCCGCTTGAGCTTGGCGATTCCGTCGAAGGTGTTCACGTCGGTGAGCTCCTTGGACATCAGGCACATGTTGATTGCGTCGCGAACCGCGGCTTCGTGCTCTTCGATCAGCTTGGGGTTGGTCCCTTCGGCAAGGCCGATCGCCACCTCGGTTCGGCAGTAGACGTCCTTAGTTTTGAGGTTGATCAGGAATTCCTTCAGCTCGGCGGGCTTCTCCTTGCTGAGCCTGATCTCGGGCTTGGGCTTGCCGCCGCGCAGTTTCGTCGCGAAGAAGCCGCCTCCTCCGAGCACGAGGACGAGGATCAGAATGATCGGGAGCTTGCTCTTCTTCTTCGCGGGCGCCTCCTCGGCCCCGGGCATCACGGATTCGCTTGCTTCTTCAGACATCTTTTTCACACCTCGCCAGGCGAGACAGAGGGCCAACCGAGCGGGCGGTTTGTTGCCCGGCGGCCCAAGTCTCTTTAGTTCTATTCCTGATCCCAGCACTTTTGTGAGATGGTTTGCCGGCAATTTTTGGGATTCTCGGTCACCGGTACACTCTCGGCTTCATGAGCGCAGTCCAGCAACTGGTCGAGGAGGCGTCCGGACGGATTTCCGGCGCCTCGACGACGGCCGATCTGCGCGCGCTCGAGCTCGAATACCTGGGCAAAAGCGGTTCGATCGCCGGGCTGATGCGGGGGATCGGCGCGCTCGCCCCCGAGGAGCGGCCGGGGTTCGGCCAGGCCGTTAATCAGGCCAAGGATCGCGTTCAATCTCTGCTCGAATCCCGCGTCGCCGAGCTCAGGGTGACCGAGCTGGAATCCCAGTTCGCCGCCGAGGCGATCGACGTAACCATGCCGGGCCGGCGGACCCAGGTCGGCAACCGCCACGTGCTGGGCCAGGCGATGGAGAAGGTCAAGCGGGTGCTCGGCGGGATGGGCTTCGTCTACGACGAATCTCCCGACCTCGAGGAGTTCAAGTACAACTTCGACGCCCTGAACTATCCGCCCGACCACCCGGCGATGGACGACCAGGACACGTTCTACATCGACGACGACCACCTGCTCCGCACGCAGACCACCGCCCTTCAGGGGCGGGTGTTCGAGCGGGTCAAGCCGCCGCTGCGCTACTTCACGATCGGGCGCTGCTATCGCAACGAGGCGGTCGACCGCACCCACGGCCACACCTTCCACCAGGTCGACGCGTTCATGGTCGACGAAGGCGTCTCCATGGCCCAGCTCAAGGGCACCCTCGGACAGTTCGCGCGCGAGATGTTCGGCGCCGATACCGTCACCCGCTTCCGACCCGACTTCTTCCCGTTCGTCGAGCCCGGGGTCGACTTCGCCATTTCGAGCCCCAAGTTCATGGGCGGCGCATGGCTGGAGCTCGGCGGCGCCGGCCTCATTCATCCCTCCATCCTCGAGCGGTACGGGATCGATACCGAGCGCTACTCGGGCTTCGCCTTCGGCCTCGGGGTCGACCGGATTCCGCTGCTCGCCTACGGCATCGACGACCTTCGCTACTTCCTCGATAACGACCTGCGGTTTTTGGCCCAGTTTCCCGGATAACGCCGCATGAAGTTCCCCTACGCGATGCTTCTGGATTACATCGTGACCGACCGCTCGGCGGTCGAGATCGGCGACCTCCTCACCATGGCCGGCTTCGAGTTGGAAGGCATCGAGGAGGTCGAGGACGACCACGTCCTCGACATCAAGGTCTGCTCCAACCGCGGGGACGGGCTCTCCGTGATGGGCCTGGCCCGGGAAGTTCTCGCCAAGCTGCCGGAGGCGAGCCCGACCGAGCTCTACGAGCGGGCGCTCCGCCACTTCGAGCGGCCGGACGACACGACGCCGAGCAAGCTCGGCGTGCCGGTCGCCATCGACACCGAGGCGTGTTCGCGCTTCGCCTACCGCGGCTTCACCGGGGTGCGCAACGGCGAGGCGCCCGCCCTGATCCAGAAGCGCCTGCGCCAGGCCGGCCAGCGCCCGATCAGCCTCTTCGTCGACCTCACGAACTACGTGATGCTCGAACTCGGCCAGCCGCTCCACGCCTACGACCTGGACAAGCTGAGGGGGCCGCTCATCCAGGTTCGCTCGGCCAAGCCGGGGGAGAAGCTGACGACCCTGAACGGCGTGGAGCACAAGCTGGCCGCGGATCAGATGATGATCTGCGACCAGCGGGGCGCTATCGGGGTCGCCGGTGTGATGGGCGGCGCCGACACCGAGGTGGACGCCGGCACCACGCGCGTTCTGCTCGAGGCCGCGCACTTCGTGAACACCAGCGTCCGCAAGACCCGAAAGCAGCTCGGCCTCAACACCGACGCCAGCTACCGGTTCGAGCGGTCGGTCGATCCGGAAGGCGTCGTCGGCGCCCTCAACCGGGTGCGGGAGCTGCTGGAGGACCTCGGGCACGGCGAGTGGCCGGTCGAAGGGGTGACCGACGTCTACCCGCGCCCGCCGGCGCCCCCCTCGGTGCGGCTGCGGCTGTGGCGGGCCCACATGCTGCTCGGCATGGAGGTCACCGACGAGGAAGCGCAGGGCTACCTGGGCCGGCTGGGCTTCCAGCTCGACGGCGGCGACGGCGACTATGACGTAACCCCGCCGACGTGGCGGCCGGACATCACCCGCGAGGAAGACGTGATCGAGGAGCTTGGCAGAATCCACGGATACGAACGGATTCCCGAGGTCCTTCCCCAAGGCGCGACGGTGCCAGGCGGCGGGGTTACCGGCCGGTACCTGGCCGAGGCCCGCCTGGTGGACGCGGCCCTGCGGTGCGGCTTCGACCAGGCGATGACCCACTCGCTTCGAGCCGAGGGGCCGCTGGATTCCCCCTCCCATGCGTCGATCAAGGTCCGTACGCCGGGCTCGGCCGACACCGACGTGCTCCGAAACTCCCTGCTTCCCGGCATCGCCGATGCGGTCCGCCGCAACGGCTCGCACGGCGTCCACCTCTTCGAGCTCGGACCGGTTTTTCAGCCGCCGTTCGAGACGCGGAAGGCCCTCGCCTTCGTCTCGTCGGGCTCGCTCTTCCCGCCCAGCCGGCAGCAGGACACGGCGCCCTCCGCCGACTTCTTCTCGCTCAAGGCCGCCCTCGTCGAGACGCTCTCGCGGGTGGGCGTCGCGCCCACGTTCGAAGCGAGCTCGGCCGACCGGCGCTTCCACCCCGGACGGCAGGCGGTCGTCTCCGGACCGGGAATCCACGGGGTGATCGGCCAGATTCATCCGCTCACCGCCGAGGCCGCCGACCTTCCCGCCGACACGGTGCTCGGCGAGGTCGTGCTCGATACGATCGGCGAGGCGCCGGAGTTTCACTTCAAGCCGGTCAGCCGCACCCCGGCGGTTCGGCGGGATATCGCCTTCCTCATCGACAAGTCGGTCCAGTTCGACGCCATCGAACGCGCCATCCGGGCCGCGCTCCCGGAAACCCTCGAGGAGCTTTGGCTGTTCGACGTCTATGCGGGCTCCGGGATCCCCGAGGGGCAGCACAGCCTCGGCGTCGCCCTGACCCTGCGCAAGGCGGACAGCACCTTCACGGACGAGGAAGCGAACCGGGAGCGGGATACCGCCGTCGCGGCGCTTGCCGCGCTCGGGGCGAAACCGCGATAAGCGTCAGGTCCACCGCGATCCACGCCATCATCACGTCGAAGAAGGCTCGAAACGCCATCGACCAGTAGTGGTAGTGCTCGAATTCCTTGAACCACGCCATCGGCGCAAAGGCCAGCGAGGAGGAGAGCAACCCGAAACCGGCGAACAGCCAGCGCCGTTTGATCTGAAAGATCGCGGTTCCCGCGGCAATGCTGTCCAAGAGGTAGCTCCACGGCGTGAGCGACATAACGAAGAGGCTCGTGCTCTGCGTCAGGAGGTACCAAAACTCGCTGAAGGGATACCAGACCGGAAAGAGGTAGGTGAGGAGGGCGTCGATCGCGGTCTTCGTCGTTCGGTGCTGCTCCTGCCAATAGAACGTGGGCGTGTGGGGAATGAACGCGTACCGCACCGCCAGGTAGGCGGCCACGGCGAGGCCGTACGGGATGCCCCAGAGCCACCAGCGGCCGACGGCGCCCCGAAGGTGCCATGCCAGCCCGATGAGGCCGAGTAAGGGGGGAATCATCACCGCCTGCTCGTAGCACAGGAGCGCGCCGGCAAGGCACACGAACGCGAGCACCGGCCACCAGAAGCTCGGCTTGCGCGTCGTCGGGGCGACGGTGGTGCGCGTGTTCGGGGTGTCGAGAGCGGTCGCCTTGGGCGGCGTTCTCGGCAATAGCCGCATGTAGCGCGCGAACGCGGCCAGGGAGATGAACGCGAAGGCG
>DATGIR010000536.1:0-2010 GCA_035295605.1 Fimbriimonadaceae bacterium
GAGATGATGAGACCCGACGGGTTGTCCGCCGCGGTGTTGATCTGAAGACCCGTGCTCAGCCGCTGAATGGACTGATTGAGCATGGCGTCGTTGTTGGTCAAGCTGTACAGCGCGCCGAGCGCCGACGTGTTCGTGTTAATGCTGAAAGACATGTGATCCTCCGTGATTCGAGTCGCCAACTCGAGCTCCGGCCCGAGTAGCTGTTGCCTTCGAAGTGCCGCCTATCCTTCGACCGCCGATTCTCCCTTCCCCCTGGTACGCATTGCTCGACATCCGTGTATTCGCGCTGCGAGGTTGGTCGATTTACCAGCCGGCACACGGTCTTGTTTCCAGGGCGGGCCCTTCCCAAACCACAGAACAATTACCGGTTATGGGCAAATCTGCTAGGTAAGCAGCAATACTTGGCACTCACTGCCGGGACGCGACACCCGCTGATTGCGCGGTACGCTCCGACCCGATGAGTTCCCCTCAAACGACCTTGCTTGCAACCTGGCGCGAACCTGGCGAGGTTGCGGTAAGAGCCGCTTGGGAGAGTCGCCTGAAAGGCGCTGACCTCCGTACTACGGTCGAAGACGGTCTTATTGCCTGCGAGCTCAATGAAGAGTTCCTTGCAATCGGGCTGGGAGCACTTCCGAACGCGGAGGGGGACGTCGAGCTCGACGCGTCCATGATGGATGGCGCGGACCTGTCGGCGGGAGCCGTGTGCGCCGTCCGTGATATCGTGCCGGTCATATCGGTTGCCCGCAGGGTGATGGAGGAGACGCACCACGTGATGCTGGCGGGCGACCAGGCCCGTCGTTTCGCCATCGCGCGCGGCTTTGAACCTCAAGACTTGACCCGGCCCGCGGCGCAGGCCAGATACGAGGAGTGGTGCAAGACGCAAACCAAGTTCTCGGCCGACGATTACGTCCACACCCACCGGGACAAGTCCGGACAACATCTGGGCGATACGGTGACGGTCTTGGGGCAAGAGGAGCCCGGCCATGTCGTGGCCGCAAGCTCGACTAGCGGGATCGCTTGGAAGCTTCCGGGGAGGGTAGGCGACAGCCCGATCGTCGGGGCCGGAATCTACGCGGACGACGAGGTGGGTTGCGCGGGCGCCACCGGTCTCGGTGAAGAGTTGTGGAAGGCAGTCGCCTCGTTTAGGGCGACCGAGGCGATGCGAAGGGGGCTCACCGCGCAGGAAGCTTGCGAGGAGACAATCCTGCACATGGTACGACGGCAACCAGGCTCGACGGCGGTGCCCTGCGTGGTGCTCGCCCTCCGGAACGACGGAGACTTTGGTGCGGCCACGACAGCCGGCGAGTTCGTGCTTTGGATATGCCAGGACGGCGAGTTTCAGTCGCGGGTGGTGACTCCGCTCGGGGCGTGACCAAGCGGCAGGCCGCCCTTCTCGAGCGTGTGGAAGGCTGGCTCGATTCCCAGTCCGGCGCCTCCGCGCGCGATGCCGCCCGCGCCCTCCACTTGCCCGATCAGGCGGCGGAAGCGGTCGTTAGTCTGGGGGTCGAAGCAAAACGGCTCGTCCGGATTGGGCCCATCGTTGTGACCGCGCGCGCGTTTCGGGTCCTCGTTGACCGGCTTGCCGAGGCGGTCGGGGACCGGCCGTTCCAGCCTCGAGAGTTGCGTGACGCGTTGGGCGTTACCCGCGGTTGGGGGGAAGGCTTCGCGCTCGCGCTGGAAGCCCACGGCTTGCTCGTTCGGGAACCCGGTGGTTGGCGGCTAAAGCAAGTCGAGTAGCGCGCGCTCGACGGTCGGCTGGCACAAAACGACGAATTTCACGTCTCCATACCCCTCCAGCAAAAGCTTGGCCGCAAGCTGTTGGCCCTCGGCGGCTTCGAGCCGCAACGTCTCTCCCGAATCAGTGATCGTCACCTCAAACGGGCGAACCAGTGCGCGCACCGCCGGATGGCTCTCGCTGTGAACCTCGAGGCGGCTCAGGGTGGCGGCGCGTACCAACTCCGCGGGGCTGCCGGCGAACCTCACCTCTTGTTCCGCCATGACAACGAGAAC
>DATGIR010000537.1:0-7802 GCA_035295605.1 Fimbriimonadaceae bacterium
AGAAATCCGGCTTCAGGTGGTTTCGGCCGTGCCATACGTTGGCGTACTTGGAGATCAGCTTAACGTCGCTGCCGAAGAAGTAATCCGTCTGCGTTCCTGCCCGGCACGCAACCTCCCACTCGTCGAGCGTGGGCAGCCTAACCCCGGCCCACTTGCAGTATTCGGTGGCGTCGTGAAAGGAGATCGTGGTGACCGGGTGGTCCATCTTCTTCTCGATCCCGCCAAGCGACTTCCCGTTCGGAAAGCGCCAGCTCGCGGTCGGGTCCTGAATCCAGCGAAACTCGGGCAGCGGTGGTCGAAACACCATCGCGTTGTGCAGGCGCTCGGCGTCGGTCACGTAACGGGTTGCCTTAACGAACGCGGCAAACTCCGCGTTCGTCGTATCCAGTTTCGCGACTTCGAACGGCTGGAGCGTGACCGTGCGCGGGTAGTTCTCCAGCCTGCCCTCCTTGCCCACCTTGTAATTCCCGCCTGGCACGGGGACGAAGCCGCCGCTTCGCGGCTGCAGGCAAAGGGCGACGACGAGGGCCGCCGGCATCTACCCCTTCCGCGTCTTGTAGAACGCCATCGCCCGCTGGATGGTCAGCGCCTTGTTTGCGTCGTTCCCCTCGATGTACGACTTGTAGCTCGCGTTTTCGTCGCCGTAGAGCTTGCGGTAGGACTGAGAGGTGACAAACGGCTTGTACTTGCCACTCTTCATGAGCAGACAGCAGACGGTGAGGATGTCGTTGTCCCGCTGGTGGGTCTGTTTGTACACCGCGACCAGATCCGGTATCAGGCTCGAGGCGTCGAGCTCCAGAATTGCGTGCTTCAAGTTGACCCCGACCTGGTGCTGAGACTTGATCGTCGCACGGATCAGGTCG
Organism: Fimbriimonadaceae bacterium; assembly: GCA_035295605.1. Taxonomy (GTDB): domain Bacteria; phylum Armatimonadota; class Fimbriimonadia; order Fimbriimonadales; family Fimbriimonadaceae; genus DAIDHV01. Next base: position 864 of record DATGIR010000537.1, read on the forward strand.
ATGAGCGTTTCCCGATGCTTTTCCATGAACGAGGTCTGCCGGTCGCTCCAGGATTGCTCGCTGTCGAATGCGCCGGGAATCCGCGCGAAAATCTTGTTCTCCTCTCCGACGATCGCCGGCATCATGTCGCAGTTCTGGGTAGACACCTCGCCGTGGATCATGCAGTAGGTGAACTTCGCCTGGACGCTGAGTCCTTCGAACACCTTCGCCGAGAGGGCCAGGCTGGACTCATCGTCGTTGATTTTGGTCGGCTTGATCCCCTTGATCAGTTTTCGGACCTTGGCAAGCGCATAGACCGGGGCGGTCTCGGTAAACCGGGACTCATGGTAGGCCGCGCTCGCTTTCGTTACTCCGGTGGGAGCTTGGTGGGAGAGCGCAACTGGAACCGTGCTGACGAGGAGGCTGAGAGCTGCTAGCACGCTGAGTAGTGTACGCCCGAGGTTAGCTTCCCGCAAACTTCGTAGCCCAAACAATGATCTGCTTTTCGGTTGCGGGGGTCGCGGGCAGGAAGGACTTGTAGCTCGAAGCCTCATCCCCGTACAGGGTCTTGTACATCTTCGAGGCGACGAACGGCTTGAAGCTCCCGCTCTTCATCAAGTTGCAGCAGACCGTGAGGATGTCCTTATCCTTCTGGCCGTGCTTGAAGACGGCGAGGATGTCGGGAATCAATTCCTTGGCCTCCAGCTCCACCATCGCCTTTTTGAGGTTCACCCCGACGCGTCGCCGCCGCTTGATCGTCGCCCGAAGCAATTGAACGACGGTGCCTCGGTGGCCCTTGAGGAATTGCATCTGGCGCGGGCTCCACGTGTATTGGTCGAAGAACGGCCCCGGCGTATAGGCGAAGATCTTGCGGCTCTCGCCGACGATGGCCGGCATTTCGGCGCAGTTCTGGTCGAGGTTCTCCGCGTGCACCATGCAGTAGGTGAACTTCTCGTTCGTCGTCAGGGCGTTGTACTCCCTGGCGGGCAGCACCAGGTTGTCCTCGTTGTTCGCCTTGATGCGGTTGACCAAACGCTGAACCTTCTGGAATCCGTACGCGGGCGGAGTCTCGACAAGCCGGTAGGCGTGGTAGGCCTTGCTCGCCGCCGCCTCCTTCGACTGAGGTTCCACTTGCGCGGGCGAGCTGGTGAATAGAAGCGCACCGAGGAGGATGAGGGATTTCATGCCTGGTTCGAAGTATGTCGTTTCGCCAGATACGAGCGCCAATCCCAACCGGCGGGATCGTCGCAACACCGAAGCGGAGCGTGAGAACGGATACGCGTCACGAGATCTCGGAGCAGAGCGTTCGCCTCGGGCCGCTCGAGTACCGCCGGATCCCCGAACGCCTTGGTTTCATCGCATTCCGCGCACACGGCTCTGAGGTTGATAGGCCGGTTGCACGCGGTGCCGATGTGCTCGACCGTGGTTGCCGGGGCGCTGCAGTGCGCGCACGTCCCGCCTTGCTTGGCGATGACCTGAGCGATGACCTTGTCTGGGATCAGGTGCTTTCGCAAGGGCAATCCTCCGCCGAGCAGTTGCCAAAGGTTCTGTCCGAAGGCGACCTGCCGCTCGGGATCGAGGATCGCGCCGTCCGCCAGACCGGCCCGAAACTGGCGCACGAACCCGGAGATCTCCCGGCAACGCGTCGAGCAGTAGGGCGAGCGCGTGAGGGAGCAGGGCGCATCGCAATTCGGGCAGCACTTGGGGTCTTCGGGGACCGGCTCCGCGGGCCGCGCAATTCCCTCGATGGTCGCATTGGTGAGGAGGCGGAGGAGCGCCCTGGCTTGCTCCTCGATAACGTTCGACCTGGCAGGCAGAGTTGAATACAGCTCGTTCAACCGCGCCCTCGAGTTCTCAGTGTTGACGAGCATCGCGTGCCTCAGCGGGATGACTTCCAAAACGCATAAGCGAGCCATGTTCCGGAGAGAACTCCCAAGGCCAGCAGCGTGCGAAGGAGAAACAGTCCGAATCCCTCGGAACCCGCCGGCCGGTAGGCCAACGCCAGGATGCTCAGCGCGATCAGCAGTCCGCCGGTGATGACGCTCATCGCGATGCGGTTCGCCGCACGCTCGACGTGCTTCGTCAACGCCTCCGGATGTTCAAGGCGAGATGTCACCGCGAGCTCTCCGCGCTCGAGCATCCCGACCAACCGCAAGAGCCGCTTTGGGAGGTCTAGCCCAACGTCCGCGAAGTCGATTGCGCTATCCCGAATGCGGCGGCTCATAGCCCGCAGGGAGTGGTTCTTCTTCCAGAACTCTTTGAAGTACGGTTGGGCAAATTCGATCAAGTTGAACCCCGGGTCGAGGTTCGCTCCCATTCCTTCATCCATCGCGATGACGCGAATCACCATCACGAGGTCGGCGGGAAGCTTGAGCCAATGGCGCTGGGAGGTGGCCGCGATGTCTCGGAGAAGCTGCCCCGCCGAAATCTCACCGAGGGGGACGCCGTCGTAGTGGGCCAGCAGGTGGTCGAGATCATGCCGAAGCGCCTGGCGGTTGACGGAGCCTTGCGCCGCCCCGAGACCGAGCAACTCGTCGATGAGACGCTCCGAATCCTGCCGCGTCACCGCCAGCGCGAGGCGGACCAGCGACTCCCGTAGATTCTTGTCGAGCCGGCCGACCATTCCGTAGTCGATCAGCGCTACGACCCCATCGGAATGCACGAAGAAGTTGCCGGGGTGAGGGTCGGCATGGAAGAACCCGTGGTCCAGCACCTGCACGAGCGCGATATGCGCGCAGCGCTCCGCGAGGACGTGGCGGTCGATCCCGGCTGCGTCGAGTGCCGCGAGGTCGTCGATCTTGACGCCATGAATGTCCTCCATCGTGAGGACGGTGTGGGTGCTGAACTCCCAGAAGATCTTCGGTACGTGCAAGCACGGGTCATTGACGAATTCGGCCGCGATGCGCTCGGCGTTCTGGCCCTCCCGGGTCAGATCGAGCTCGTTTCTGAGGGCAAACCCGAACTCATCGACGAGCCCCTCGAGGTCGAGCTTCTTGCCAAGGTCCGTGCTGTGGGTAAGGAACCGCGCCATCTGGCCGAGAATCGCGAGGTCCTGCTCGACGAGCGACTCGATTCCCGGCCGGCGAACTTTGACGACAACCGGCTCTCCGCCGGGAAGAACCGCGCCGTGAACCTGGGCGATCGATCCGGCCGCGCGCGCCTCCCGTTCAAACGAGTTGAAGACGCTCTCCGGCGGACCCCCGAGCTCTCGCTCGATAGCGGCCGCGATGTCCTCGTAAGCCACCGCCGGGGCATGATCCTGAAGCTTCGAGAGCTCGGCGACGTAGTCCTGCGGCATCAAGTCTGGGCGGGTGCTGAGGATCTGCCCGACCTTGATAAAGGTCGTTCCCAATTCCTCGCACGCCAGCCGAAGTCGGACCGCTTGGGTGTGGGGTTCCCCTTCGTGCGCCCCGATGCGCCGCTGAATCGCGCCGAGCACACGCCCGATTCCCCAGTCGGACCATAGCCACTCGAAGCCGTAGTGGCCGAGCACGCGCGCGATTTCACGGTATCGCTTCCGCGAATCGGCATGGCTCACGGCCCTTCAGCCTACCTTCGGGGAATTTGAGCCCACGCCCGTCCTCAGGGTCGACGCTGGAGTAGATTGGGCCGTGGTCCAGTCGTCCCCGAACCCTCCGATCGACTACCTCATGGAGGGCGACCCGATGATCCGGTGGCAGGCCATGCGAGATCTGCTCGACGCCCCGCAAGCGGAGTGGCAGGCCGAGCGCGCCCGGATCCCGAACGAGGGGTGGGGGCGCGAGTTCCTCTCGCACCAGGCCGAGGATGGAAGTTGGCCGCGGGCCCGGTGGACCGGCACCCTTTGGACCCTGACATTTCTGGTCGAGACCGGCATTCCGCCTGGCGATGAACGGTTCCTGAGGGGATTCGAACTCGTCGTCGGGGGGTTGCTGCCGAAAGGTGAAGCGGCGACCGCCGAATACCTGCTCAAGAACATGGATCAGTGCCACCTCGGGTTCTGGCTCCGTATCGGCGCCTACTTTTGCCCAGCCGACGCCCGGCTTCCATTGCTAGCGGGCACGCTGCTGGGCGCTCAAATGGCGGACGGCGGATGGAATTGCCGAACCCGCACCGATCCCAAAGCGAGGCACAGCTCGTTCCACACGACGTTCAACGTCCTCGAGGGGATTCGCGAAGCCGCCGGGGCCGGGATCATCGAGGAAACGACCTTCCGCGAGGCCGAGGCCCGCGCGATCGAGTTCATGCTCCAACACCGACTCTACCGTTCGGACAAGACCGGGAACGTTGTCCAGCACCGGTTCCTCGAGCTCGCCTATCCAAGCTATTGGCACTACAACGTGCTGCGGGCCCTCGACTACATCAGGAGCACGCCCGCGATCACGGACGAAAGGCTGGACGATCCGCTGAGCGTCCTCCGCGGCCGGCGAAAGCCAAATGGGCGCTGGCCGGTCGAGAAGCGGATCTCCGGAGTGACGCTCTTCGATATGGAGCCGATGGGGAAGGACAGCCGGTGGAACACCCTACGCGCGCTTCGCGTGCTCAAGGCGGCGGGAGAGCCCGTATGATCCTGCCCATCGCGGCATTCCTTTCCGTCGCCCGGTTCGAACCCACCGCCTCCCGCGAGCAGGGCCTGGCAACGATGGACCGCATCCAGAAGGAGCTGCTGATGCCCGGCGGCCTGGCGTATGGGGAGAGCGCCGGGCCGGGAAAGGAACCGACCGCGGTTGCGTTCAACTGGAGCGCGGGGGTGATGCTGTCGGCGTTGTCCGCTGCAGCCCGGGCGGACTCAGCTCGTCGAGGCAAGCTCACAGCCTATGTCGCATCCACCCGAGCTTATTGGAGCGGCGCGCCCCCTGTTCCGGGTTTCGACGCCCTTCCACCTCCGAGGTCGCCCGACCGGTACTACGACGACAACGAGTGGATGGTGCTCGCCCTCCTTGACGCGAACGAGACCCTCAAGTCGCCTGCCGTCCTGGAGAGGGCCAAGGCCGCGTACCGCTTCGTGATGAGCGGAGAGGACCCAAAACTCGGAGGCGGCATCTACTGGCGCGAGGCGCACAAGACCTCGAAGAACACGTGCTCCAACGGCCCCGCCGCCGCCTGCGCCCTCGCCCTCTATCGAGCCACGAAGGATGTCAACTACATAGCCGACGCTGAGCGGATCTACGCGTGGACACGGTCCATTCTCCGCGACTCGGTCGACGGCCTCTACTGGGACAACATCAAGCTCGATGGAAAGATCGAGAAAACGAAGTGGTCGTACAACTCCGGGCTCATGCTGCGCGCCGCCGCCGAACTTTTCGCCGCGACCAAGAAGGAGGCGTACGCCGACGACGCCCGGGAGATCCAGGCATCCAGCCTGAGCCGCTGGGTACGCGTGGACGGCGCCCTGCGCGACGAGGGCAAGTTCATGCACCTCCTGCTCGAGAACTGGCTCCGGGCCTTTAGCTTGGTTCTCGGCGTCAAGGATCCGCGCCCGACGATCCAACGCGGCCTCGACTGGCTGCTGGCCAACGGGGCGGATTCGCTCGGGCATTTCGGCGGGCGCTGGGATCGGCCGGCCCCGAAGTCCCCGCTAAGCTCGTTCAACCTGATCGATCAGGCTTCCGTGGCGCGGGCGCTTCTCGTGGCGTCGCTCGAGATGCCGGATCACAAGTAGCGGGCGATGCTGAACAGGTTTCCCTCGGTGTCCTTGCACCGGGCGATATCGGCCACGCCGGGAATCGTAACCTTGGGCAAGGTGATCTCGCCTCCGTTCGCAACGATCAGCGCCGAAACCCGGTCGACGTCGTCGACGGCCAACGTGCATTCGAAGTTGCCGATGAACGTTTCGAACGGCTCCTTCTGCGCCTGCTGAATCGAGCCGTGAACCGGGCCGGGCGCCTCGATCAGGTTGAACCCGGGCGGGCCCCAGGCTTGAAACTTCCAATCGAAGACCGCGCCATAAAAGCCTATGGCTCGGCCCATATCGGCCACGTTGATCGAGAAGTGGGAAAGGCTGTTGGCTGGGAGTTTTTCCGACATGGGCTCAGCGTAGCCGCCGTCGGCCTTGGCGAAGATCACTATAATCGTCAATAAGTGTCGAGTTTTCGCCAAAAGCCGGACCACGACGTGCTGGTGCGTTTTTACACCCTGGATCACCCGGGGCGGACGACGGTTGTGTGGCCGGTGAGCGTCTGGCCCAAGTTGGTGTTCGCCGCATCCGGCACCCTCGCCGTGCGCGCGGAAGACCGGCTTTCGATCTTGCCGCCCACCCGGGCGCTCTGGGTTCCACCGGGCGCACGCCACGAGATGTCCTGCCGGGGCGCCGCAAGCATCCGGACCCTCTACTTCCACCCGAAGCATGCGCCGACCGTACCGGCGGGCCCGCTCCAGGTTCGTCCGCTGCTCAGGGAGCTGATCGTCGAGGCGTGCCGAGTCGGACCGCTTCTGCGGGGCAATCCGCACCATGCCTGCCTTGACGGGCTCCTCCGGTCGGAGCTTGCCGACGCCCAACCCTCCCCGTTTCAGCTCGGGCTTCCAAACAGCGACGCTGCCCGGCGAGCGGCGGATCTGGTGCTGGCATCGCCCTCGAAGTATCCCGACGCCGAAGCGGTCGCCGCGGCGGTTGCCTGCTCGCGCCGAACGCTGGAGCGGCGTTTCGCCCTTGAGACGGGCCTCAGCCTCGGCCGGTGGCTTCAGCACGCTCGCCTCATCTACTCGACCCAACTCTTGGACGATCGCCGGTCGCTGCTGGATGTGGCGCTGGCGGTCGGCTATGCCACCGCCAGCGCGTACGCCGGCGCGTTTCGGCGCGAATTCGGCGTTACGCCGGCTTCGACGGGGCGCCCTCGGTAGCCGACGCCCTGTGCGTCGTCCCATTCGAGTGTGCGTAGGCGCCGGTAACGTCCGGCGCGTCGTCCGGGTCGAGTGTGCGTAGGCGCCGGTAACGCCCGGCGCGTCGTCCGGGTCGAGTGTGCGTAGGCGCCGGTAACGCCC
>DATGIR010000538.1:0-4000 GCA_035295605.1 Fimbriimonadaceae bacterium
CGCCCAATCAACCAAGAAGTCCTTGCTCCCGCCCCGCGACGGATCGATTGCCTCACAGGCAATGCTTGGCGGCCTCGCCCGCTGCGCCGGCTGCGGCCACACCCTCAAGATCACCGGCAACACCCGCAAGAAAACGGGACAGCGCTACCCGATCTATTACTGCATCGGCCAATATGCCTCCGGTCCGTGCCCCGCCCGCGCAACCGAAACCGCCGCCAACCTCGACCAATACGTCGAACAACAGGTCTTGGCCGCGATAGCCGACGACGGCGGCCCAATCGCCCGCGCCGTCCAAGCTTCTGAACACCTCGACGAAGCAACCCGCACCGTCACCGAAGCAGAACACGAACTCGATCTCTACATCAACAACCCCAAACTCCTCACGCTCCTCGGCGAACAACGCTTCCTCGAAGGCGCGGAAACACGCCAGCAAGCGCTCGATGAAGCACGAACCCGACTCGCCGAAGCACGGAGCGAAAGCGGCTTTGCCGAAGAACTCGCCGAAGCCGGACTCCTAGACGCTTGGCCAGAGCTCGCCGTCAGCGAGAAGCGTCGACTCATGCACGGACTCCTCGAGCAGGTGGTCGTCCGTCGCGCGGAAGGCCGCGGACGGGACCGCGAACCGATCTCCGAACGCACCGAGATCACATTGCACGGCGGCATTCCACTTGCGTGACGAGCTCGCAGTGACCGAAGTGTCTTGGATGGGTTTCGACCCGGTTGTCTGGTTTCGGGGTGTTAGGAGATAGGGGCCGGTAAAGCGCCGCCTGCCGTGGACAGGTGGCTAGCGACGCGGGCTATCAAGGTTGTTGCCTCTGAAGTCGATATTCCGGTCGTGGTGGTTCCCGCGGGAAAATGGGCACTTGCTATCTCTTTGCTCACCATCGCGGTGCTCCTCTCGGGCTGTGGCAACTCGAACGCGACGACCGCAACAGAAACGACGAGCCCGTCACAACCCTCAGCTCAAGCTACCCCAGTCGCGTCGAATTCTTGCACCGTCTATGACCGCGGAACAGCGCTCTCCGTCACCTTCAGCGCCGATGACGCAAACAGCGCCTGCCAGAGATGGATCCAGGCGCGCGGGCAGAAGGGTGAGTTCTGGTCTTTAGCCGGGCAGTCCAACGAGTCGCAGTCAATGGCCTGCATCTTCCGCGACACCTCTGACGCCACGGCCGAGATCGATGACGGCGGCTCGCAGTTCCTCGCAGAACCATTCTGCTCAGGCTTTGCGGGTTCAGCTGGCTGGACCGAAGACCTCGCGGCCGAGCAGGCGTACACAGCTCGCATCCAAGCCGCTCAACACGCCCAGCAACAAGCACAGCAGCAAAACGACGCTGTGACGGGCGCCGGCAGCGCTCTTAGCTCCGAACTCGCGAGGCTCCAAGGGGACGTGAGCACCCTTGCCGGCGACTCGCTCGTGAGCGACGTTTCAACCCTCCACAGTGACCTCGCGACGGTAGAGCAAGACCTGAAGACCGTCGAGTCAGACCCGAACGACTACGTCTGCAGTGACGCCAGCTCTGTGCAGGACGATGAAAACTCGATCCAAGATGACCTCAACTCCATGAACGACGACATCAACTCGTTCACGACCGACATCTCCAACACCAGCACCGATGTCACAAATACAGTCGCCGCCGAGAGGCAGTACGTGAGCGCCGCCCGCCGCTACCAACTCGACAGCCCGGATGCGCCGACGTCGGCGCAGGTAACGGGCGTGATGGCGGCGGCGACGAAAGCGACGAGGATGCTCCGACGAGGTTTCGTGACCGCACGCAGCCAAGCTGCTGCACTCCTAAGGACGGGCGCCACCTATGTCGCTCAAGCCCACGCCGCTTGCCGGGCCGCGGGCGGATGAATCCCAGGATGTCACTGCGACCCCTGGTAGACCAACGATGAGCGCAACGGCCTGGCTGGTTCGTGGCTTGACGGTGGTTGTCTGTGCTGCCATCGGAGCTCAAGTAGGTGAACCGGTCAAGGCGGATGCCGTAGCGACTCCTACACCTCTCCACTGGAGTTCACGGAATGGCTACCGTCTGCTGTTGCCTGACGGTTGGCGCTATCTGAACGCCTCTTATCCGTCCGATCACTTCACGGACTACTACGTCGATCCGACAGACGCGAACGCGAGGCTCGTCGTTATCGGCAGCGCGTGTGAGCACTGCGCGACAGTGGGGCTGTCTTCGGAGATTGCGTTCCCGAGCGGAACGACGGGGCACTATCGCCTCGATCGTTACCGAGTCGCCTGGAGCGCCCCGGGAACGAGTTGGACACCATTCACCGTCTGGGGTAAGGCACCGCCGGATACATACAGCTTGAGCGGGGTCACGTGGGGAGGCCCGGCGCTCGGACTCGGCTACCTCGAGGTGGATCTCTGGCTGCCTGTGTCCTCGCACCATCTCGCGACCAGAATTCTCAACAGCCTGACTCTCGCTAACGGCGTCTCGTTCGTGGTCGGGCACAAATGAGATACGGAGCGCTGCCGGCCGCTGGTCAGGTCACCATCCCTGCGGACCATACGGACTCCATTTGCCCAGGTACGGCTTGAGCTTGTCCGGAGTGACGTCGGGGTCGGCAGGCATTGTCGGCAGCTTCTGCAGAAGGCTGGCAACCTCGCGAGCAAAGGACAGCCACTCTGCGGCACCCGGGGTGCTATCGACCACGTCTGCGCCGTGGCGAGATTCCACTGCGTCGCAGTACGCGGAGATCTCGTCAGCTTCTTGCCAGGCGCGAACTCGCGTGCGCAACACCTCGACTCGGTGATCCTCGAGGTAGCGCTCCTTCGCTCGTTCCATCGCTACCTCCCATTGCCGCTGTCGTTCGGCGAGTTCTCTTTCTCGAGCTAGACGCCGCTCTTCGGCCTCAGCTGCCTCGAGCTCGAGCTCGCGAAGAACGTTCGACAGGCGATCCTCGAGCTTCCAGCGTTGGCGGTCACCCCACGTGCTTTGCCGGCCGCTAGAGAACCCGAGAACAGCAATGTTGAGCTCGCCGGTTGCATCGCGGTCGTAGGGCTTGGGCCGGTCGAGGAACAGCATGCTGCTGATTGGCCGTTCACGGTCTTCGCGCCACCGTCGCAGGCTTGATTCGTACGGTCCGCGGAGTCCGGCTCCTTTCTCCCAGATTCGCAACCGCAGCGAGTGGCCGTTGATCGTGATGACAACCTGGCCGTCCGCGGTGGCCTTCCAGTCAGAGCGGCCGTGGCTATCAACACGGACTTGCGCGCAAGCGATCGCATATCCGCGGCGTTCTGTCTCGACCGCGATCGCGTGGACGATCCGAGCGGCTCGAGGAAGCGTCTTGCGTGAGATCTCGTGCAGGCTGACCGCTTCTCGAAACTCGCTGGCAACTCGATGAGGCTTTCCCAAGCGCTCGGGTACGGGGACGGGCAGCAGCCCCACCGGCTCGTGAGGAGCCCCACCCGCCACGTCGTTCACAAGTGCGATCAAGAGCTCGCTGTCGGAAGCGATCTTGACCGTCAACCGACTACCGGCGGGCACCTTCCCATATACCTCCGCAAGCTGGGAGCGCCGCTGGTAATCGACCACGCCACTGTCATTCCAATGCCGACGTGGTACGAGTAGACGCCCGCCGGCTGCTACGACATCGTCGACCAGCTGCTGAGTGACAGACACGTTCGGCTGCCTAGGCTCGGGCGGATTCGGACCATCAACACGATCCAGGTACGCCTTGCCCTCCGGCGTAATCTCAGCGCTCCACGTTGGCCCTCTACCAAACGTCCGCACCATGCCTCGATTGCGCAACGCGCCGACCGAGATGCGCGCAGAGGTTGAGTCAATCCCACTGCGAGGACAGCCCCCGGCTATCCATCGCAGTACTGCGACCTGTCCTTCCGTCAGTGTCTTGCGTTGCGCGATGCGGCATCACCCGTGACCTGCGAGGCGTACGGCGATAAGGCTGATTCGTGGCGGCAAGGCTAAGGCTATGGCGACGAGATGACGAACTTAGGAGCGTGTTGTGGTGGTCAAACCGCGCTGGTCGT
>DATGIR010000539.1:0-2242 GCA_035295605.1 Fimbriimonadaceae bacterium
CCGGGAGGACTAGCCCGCAGGGCGAAGGGAGGGCGTCTACTGCCCTTGCGTGGTCCGGCGCCTACGTTATACATGGTCACGTAGTCGACGCCCCGTGCGTCGCGCGCCGGGCCGAACCATCCGGCGCCTACAACCCTACAACCCTACGACCCTACGACCCTAAAACCCTACGAGCCCCGGCAACTTCGCCCCGCAACAACAGCGCCGACGCCCGATCCAACTTCCGCGCGTCCCCGCCCGCCCGCCGAAGCCGAAGCAACTTCACCGGCAACCGCAAGTCCTCGGGCGTGTACGCAAACGACGGATCCAACCGCCGCCGAAACGCCTGTGTCTGCTCCAGCGCCTTGAACCCGAACTCCACCGACGGCTCGATCACCGTCCCCTCGCCGTAGTCGTTCCACGTGATCAATTGGATGATCGGCGAGCCGCTCGCCAGCGCCCTGTCGAGCGTTCGCGTGTATGTCTTCCCGCCGGCGTCGGGAATCTCGCCGTTACTCTCCCCGACCCCCGCGTCCCTGTAGAAGTCCGAAAACCGCGGAAACGCGGGGGCGATCTCCACCGGCGCCGCCTTCGCTCGCTTGTAGTACGAGTCCAGCTTCTCCTGCCACATCCCGCCCTGCGGCTGGGGCCAGCCGAACGTGCCCGCCCCCGGCGCCTGGACCGAGTCCAACGTGAAGAAGGCGGGGGGATGCTTCAACCCTGCAAAGACCTGGTCCCAGGCCGAGTGCTTGTAGTATTCGGGGCCGAACACGACGAACACCGGCTTGCCGCCCAACCGCAGGTACTCGGGCCGCGAGAACCAGTGCTCGTCGACCCAGCGCATCAGCGCATTCCCCGCCTGCACCGCCGTCGAAGGCGTCGTCTTCCCGTGCTTGATCAGGTTCGGCACCGTGCGGTCTTCGTACACGAGGCTGAACTTCAGCCCCGACCCCGCCGCCACCTCGATAAAACGTGAAGCGGCAAGATGGTTCGGCATGTAGTCGTCGCAGTCGACGTTGCCGTACCAGTCGATGAACACCCCGTCGATGCCCGCCAGCTTCATCAGCGCCGCCTGGCACTCCAGAACCGCCGGGTCACTCGAATCGTACGGCCCGAGCAACGGATGTACGTGCGCCGCGACGTCCGGAACCCCGTCCACGAGCCGCGCCGGCTCCTTCACGTTCATCGTCCAGTGCCAACCCCACTGCGAATGAACGGGAGGCGCCTGAAACCACGGCATGTAGTGCGCCATGAGCAACGGCCGGGTGGCGGCCGTCAGCAACAGGGCGGCGAGGAGCATCGGGGCCAGCCTACTTCTTGCCGGTCGGCAGGAAGCCCGCTTGCTTGTCGGCGGCTTGCATTCGCCCGATCGCCTGATCTTTCGCGCTCTGCGGCATGTTCGGGTTGTTCTTGATCGCATCGATCGCCGCCTCGTGCGACTTCGGAGTGGCGATCGCGGTCGGGCCGTCCGACCCGCAGCCTCCCAGCGCCAGCCCGGCGCCCGCCGCGAGGGCGAGCGCCGTAACCGAATGGAGCCGTGCCAAGCTCATCCTAGTAAGCCGAGGGCATGATGCCCGGAAGGTAGATGTTGTTCCACCAGATGATCGAGCCGTGCGCCATTCCTTTCGCGTGGCCGTCCACGAACGACACGTTGGTCACGTTCGCGTGCCGGTAGCGCGGGAAGCTGCCGCACTCGGCATACGTGTTCCACTGGTTCGGGTTGTAGCTATCGCTCGGGCCGAAGTCGCAATCGCGGTTGATCGCCTGGTCGAGGTCCCAATGGAAGCCGTTGTAAGAGCCCAACGGACTGCCGACGGTGTCGACCCAGCCCCACTCGTCGGCGATGAACTGCAGCCAGCTCGAGTTGCCGAGGTTCAGCCCCTTCTCCACGGTGATGATCCGCTGGGCCGGCGCGTCGACCGCGGTCGAGACGACGGTCGGCGTGGTCGACGAGTTGACCCACGGGCAGTCGCCGCCGTCCGGGAAGAGCCAGTTGTGAACCCCGTACAGCGCTTCCTGGTCGTAGGTGGCGGGGTCGTGGAAGATGCCGCCGGCGCCGCTCGCGCGGTCGTCGAATGTGAACACGGTGCCGTTCTTGATATACGGCCGCACGCTCTCCTGCCATCGGAATTGCGGCGTGGTCGGGGTGTCGTTGTCCCACCACTGGTCCATCGGATACGTGTCGTCCGTGTCGTTCGTGTACATCAGAATCGCGAGCCCGAGCTCCTTTTGGTTGGAGAGGCACGTCGTCTTCTTGGCTTGC
>DATGIR010000540.1:0-7337 GCA_035295605.1 Fimbriimonadaceae bacterium
AAACGGGCCTGGTTAACGTAGCCGTCTTGGTATTGCGCCTTCGTGTTCCCAAGGGCGTAGAAGTCGCTTCCATCCCAGTAGCCAAAGACGCCGCGCAGCCGCGGGCGGGGCGATCCGTCCGCGTTGAAGACGAAGGGGGGATGGGGGGCGAGGATGTGGACGAAGACGAAGCGCGGCTTGAGGCCGGCCCCCAGCGCCACCGTCCGGAGGTTCGAAAACGCGGCGTTAAGGAGATGGCGCCGATCCTCGAACGCGGAATCGCCCACAAACGCACCTTCCGCAAGCGGCGTCATGGCGGCAAGTGTGGATTCGAGAAGGGACATGCGGTGAGCCCGGCCGAGGTGGAGGTCCGAGTCATCGAACGTCAGGGACGGGAATCCGGTTGTGATGGTGATCGTTTCGTAGCCGATCGACTTCAGATAGCGAGCAACCGCGTTGTGGTTAGTGAGCTCATCGAGGGGTGTTCGATCGTAGGAGTCCTTAGCCTGCTGGGGCAAGAGGTTTTGAATGAGGTCGAAGTTCAGGGATGACGCCAGCGAAAGCTCGGTTTGGACGTAATTCGAGTGAGATCCCGAAGCAACGTAAAAGCCCCGTTGCCGAAGACCATCCAAGAACGCGGAATTGTCGTAGCCCATCACGCGCCGAAGCTGGTCGCTTCGGCCGTATCCATCGAGGATGATGTAGAAGATGTCCGGCCTGGTGTCGGCGCCCGTGGCGCCGCCGGCGTTCGAGGGGGCGACGCGGGCAAGATCCCGCGCGATCCGGGCGTAGCCGAAGAGGATTGAGCCGACGCTCGACAGGATTAGGAAGACGGAAACCACGTTCAGCAGCCGATGCCATCGCCATTGCCAGCCGGCCAGTGCGGCGAACAGGACCGTTGCCGCACTCCAGATGGGCAGCGTAGGCAGCAGGTTTCGGAAGCAGTAGCCGTCGACCACACCGTAGAGGAAGCAGGCGGCGATGATCGCCGTTGCGGAGGCGGCGCCACGTTTGGGGTTGCGCCAAATCAGCCAGGCGGCAAGCCAAACCACAGCTCCCGTCCCGATGGAGATGGCGAGCGGCGCCCAAAGGTCGTGGAGGGGGCAGATCGAGAGGTTTGCGGAGAAGACGGCGAGGACGGGAAAGGCGGCCGCAAGGGGCGGGTAAACGACTTGCGGGCGCTTCACCTGCGGCGAAAGAGGTAGAGCCGGCGCACCGTGCCGGGGATGGCCTCGGATCTCAAAAGTTCGAAGTTCGCAGACATGGCGGCTTCAAAGCCTGCCTCATGGTATCCGTCGAAGATGTCCTCGCGGCTGCGAAGCAGGCGAGCAACCTGGCTGTCGCCCTTTGGCACGAACTCGCAAATCACGTACTCGCCGACACGGGCGAAGAACTCCGCGATGAGCGGCAGGGGCACGTTGTTTCCGATTGCCAAGTGGTGAATGAGGGCGAGGCTCAGGGCAAGCCCGGCCGGGCCTCGGTCTAAGAGCGAATCTCGCTCGGCGTTCGCCCACCCGAGCATTGGCGACGGGTTGGTCAGGTCGACGATGAGGGGTAGAACGTTTGACTCGTGGGAACCTCTGACGTCGAGGTACGCCTTCTCCACCGCAGCCAGGTCCGAGTCCATTGCGATGGTGTAATAGCCTGCTTCGGCGGCGAGTTTGGAGAAAGAGCCGTCGTTGGCCCCAAGGTCCCAGCAGGTTCGAATTTCGGGCTTCGAGTCATCAATGTATGCGGCGACGAGGCGCCGCTTGTCCGCCATCGCAGCCGCGTCGTAATTTGTATCGGTGTAGTACTCGGCCCACTCGGTGTTCTTGGGCTCCCAGCTCAGGTGCGCCACGGTCGCCTCGAGGGAGTCGATGAGGGCCAGTAAGCCAGTCTTGGAAAGGTGTGCCGCCTTTGCCGGTGTCATGCCCGGCCGAGCGTCGCCGCGCTGAGCTCGAGCGTGCACGTGGATGTGAGCGAGCAGTCCCGGCTGGAGGCGCGTGGCCGATGGGAGAAGGCGAGCGGCGAGGTCCAGCGGGACGCCGTCCAAATGGAGCTTCAAGAGCCCACCCAATCGGGCGTCGACCCTCGCCATCAGAGCGAGGGGCGCGAGGAAGTGGCGGCAGAATTGTCCGTAGGCCACCCAAGGCTCGCCCTCCCGATAGCGTTCGAAGCTGAGTGTGTCAATGAAGATCGGGCGCCCGCGGAGAAACTGGATGTTATAGGCGCTCGCATCCTTGAGACTCATCCCGCGCGCGATCGCCCGCTTCTGAATGGCGATGGTGAGGAGCGCCGCGTCCTTGAGCTGGCTGAAGCTCCACTCGTATGGATAGCTGACGAACGGGATAGGTTCGGGCCGGATAACGGCGATGGCGCCCTCGGACACTGCGCATGAGAGCGGTGCGGATTCGTGGGCTACGAGAAGGCCCTCATCGATAAGCTCTGCTAGTAGGCCCGATTCCGACAAACAGAGCCAGTCGGCTTTGTAAGGAGCGTCGATCTGGCGAAAAATAACTCCGCCTGATCGGAAAATGAAGCCGCTCGGATCTCTAAAGGACGAATTCAGCCTTTCGGCGATCGTCATCCCTTGAGCGAGTTGTGATTGTGTGCGTGGCGAGCGAACATGGATCGGACGCGTTGCCACTGGGTCTTGAGCATAAATGCAGCGCTTAGAGCCCCTGCGAGCGCGGCTTGGACGAGCATGCTTCCGGTACCACCGTCAAGGTAAGCGAGGGGGGAGTGGCCGGAGGCTAAGAATGTTGAAATCACCGTCATTGCAACTGTATAAACGGGGTCTCCAGCCCGTTAGTTCAGTCTGCAACAGTCGGCTGAGCAGTGTCTCAGAAGCGGTGAGGCGAAAGTCCCAAATCGAGCTTGGAACATGGGGGCGGAGGATCGTTACGAGGCGAGGCTCCCCATGGGATCCCAGGGCTCCAATTCCACCGGCGCCGTGTCAAGGGCTTTCAGGACGGCCTTCGGCACGAACTTGCGGTGGACGACGACCTCGTAGGTGAACTCATCGAACCAGGCGTCTGTCATTTGGAAGAACCCTTTGTCGCCTGGCTTGTCGCTCCACGAGTTCTCCACGCGCCACTTGCAGGGCTTGCCCTGTTCGTCCAAGTCGACGCCGGTGAAGACCATCGCGTGGGTCATCTGCGAGTGGCCGTACATGAGCCGCTCGGCCTTGGAGAGTCCGTTCTTCGTGCCGTAAACGAGGTCATAGTCGAACAGCTCGAGATCCATGACCCCAAGGTCCCGGTCCAGGTGCTTGCCGACGTCGCAGCCGAACCAAACCGACTCGCCGGCCTGGATCTGCTGAATGGCGGATTCCTTGATCACGTTCAGCTCGGTGTTCAAGTAGCAGGTGGGTAGACCCCCGACGACGTTACCGAGGAACTTGACGGTGAAGACCGTGTTGGGTTTGTGACCAGGGCGCGGATCGTGGATCAGGCACACCATGTCGGCAAGGTCGTATCCCACGAACTTCTCGTAGAACTCGAGCGGCGAGATCTTGCCTTCGCGGTGGAACTGCTTGTCCTTGTCGCGCCACTGCCATTCGAAGCGCGTCGGCGGCTCGCCCAGGTGAATGCAGAGCATTCGATACACCTCGGACAGGTACCCGTGCTTGGCCTCGGCCAAGTCGGAGGGCTTGGCGCCGGAGGCGGCAAGATCGCGCAGTCGGCAGGCATACTCCCGAAGCTTTCCGGTGATGTGGTTCACCAGGTCGCCCGTTCGGGAGCTGCTTTCGGTTTCGGGCATCACGGTCTTGGGAACGACGCCGTACTTGCGAATGAGGTTCACGAACATGTCCCACTGGCCGCCGTCCTGGATCGGGCTGGCGAGCAGCCAATCGACGATCCGGCTTCCCACCGGCTCACTGACGGTGGCAAGAATGTTCTCGAGGAAGTAGTTCGCCTTCTCGAACTTGTCCCAGAACATCGTGTAGTTCTGGCTGAGCTCGAATCCCTCGGGCACGTTGAGGATCTGCTGGGCGCGGCTCCGGAATGTGTTGAGCGCGGCGAACATCCAGCAACGGCCGCTGTTGTTTTGGGCGGTCGCCGGGTTCTCCGGGAGGTGCAGGCTGAAGGAGTGGTTGATCAGCGCCGCGCGCCGTCGGTTGAGTGCGACCTTGTTCACGGCGGTCGTGGTCACCGCATTCATCGCAGCTCGAAGCGCGGGGTTGGCATCGAATGCCGATTGGTACTCGGCGATATCGTCGCGGGTAATCGAGCCGCCCTTCTTCTTATCAGCCTTGGGAGCCATGGGCTATCTTAGCGCGAACGCGCGGGATCGAGCCGGCGTTCAAAAGTCGAGCGCAACGCCGTCGTAGCCGACTTGGATCTCGTGAGGATTTAAGGCGCGCGCAAGCTCCGCGTACGTGCCGTTGCCCTGGTGGCTATGGTGGGTCGTCACGACAGGCGCGGATTCGGCGAGCACTCCGAAGCATCGAAGCTTCCCAACCACCTCGATGCACTTCTCGACGTCGAGATGCCCCGTGTAGCTGGTCGGCGCGAAGCCTTCGGTGCACTCGATGACGAGGGCATCGGCTCGCTGGTCTTGCAAGAATTCCCAGCTTTCGGGACCCCAAACGCCGGTGTCGGTGGCATAGATCAGCGTTCGGCCCTCGCGGGAGATGACAAGGTTTTGACTGTCCTCATCGTGCTTGTGGTTGGCCCGGAAGGGAGTAATCCGGTAGTCGCCGTGGGTGAACGGCACGAAGCTCTTGGTGACAACGGCTTCCAGCGGCCAATCGGGGTAACGGTCGCTCAGCCGTCGAATCACCGTCGAATTACCGTAGATTGTGAACTCGAACTTCTCACTCTCCGTGAACGGATGGAGCGCGTATTGAAGTTGGTTGACCGCAAGGTGATCGTCGTCGCTGTGGGTGTAGACGATCGCCGTCCAATCCTGCGGCCGGAGCCCGTCTCGCACGACCTGGAAGAAGGTGTCGGGCGGGAAGTCCAGCTTGAGCCCTTCATCGACCAATGCCGAGGAACGCGTTCGGACGTCCCTCCCTCCGCATTCGCGCGCGTAGTTGCTAACGCGAGAGTCGGAAAAGAGGCCGGGAATTCCGTCGGCCCCGCCGGTGCCGAGGAGCCGAACCTTCAAATTCCGCCTGCTATATAAAGTCGTTGAGCGACCATAAAACCAATCCGCTCAGGATTTTCGGGAAATAGTAAGTGCTCTTCTGCGGCATCTTCTCTGCCGCAAGAGATATTGTCCTCATGTCATCGACGGTCGGTGGGACCATTAGAAACGCGGCCCCGGCCCCTTTATCAGGGGCGTACGCCGCATCGGTTTCGTCACGCGTATACGAAATCGCCTCCAATCCAGGTAAGCCGACCAGTTTTTCGAGGATGACTCCGTGCAGCACGGAAACGTCTAGGGCTTTGAGCGCAGGACTGCCGGGGCCGTCGATCATCGCCTGGAGTTCCTTGGGCGCCTTTGCGACGAGAACGTAGCCGCTGAAGTCGGGGAGAGCTAGGCCGAACGCCTGCTTTCCTTCCTTTGCCGCCGCCTCGACTCCCGCCAGCAAGTGCACGTTCTGCGTGGGCACCAGTTCGAAGTGAGGCGAAAGCCGGTCGAGCAGCGCCTGACCCGTGACCGGCATCTCCGAGACAATCCGGTGGGTCGGCAAGAGGACGAGGCCCGGATCGGACAACGAACTCAGGGCCATCATCATGAAGTCCTCAGCCACGGGCTCGTCCTTCGGGCCAAGCGCCTCACGGAAGGCGAGTGCGGTCTCATACCGGTGGTGGCCGTCCGCAATCCAGACCTTTTTGTTGAAGAGCATCGTGCTCAACATCCGGATCGACTCGACGTCGGTCACCGGCTCCAGGTGCTGATGGACGCCGTCGTCGGAGGTTGTCGAAACCCCTTGGTGGGCGGGAGCACGCTTCAATTGCTCCAGGATCTCGCCGCTCGGGTCCTCGTAAAGACCGAAGATGCACTCCAAGTGGGAGCGCGTTGCCTCGAGAATCCTCAGACGGTCTTCCTTGTGTTTGGGAAAGGTCTGCTCGTGGGGCAGCACCACCCCGTTGGCGTACGGCTCGACTTTGATGAGGGCGATGAACGAGGTTCGCGAGAGGTGGTCGGGCGAGTGTGGAAGCCGGAAGCCTTGGGTGTACCGGTAGATCGCCGGATGAGCCTCTGGCGCCAGAACGCCCTCCTTACGCCATTGCGTAAGCGTGGCCGCGCTGCGGGCGTACTTGACGAACTTGCTGCGGTCACCTTCCAGGGCTTCGGGCAGGGTCAGGTGTACAACGTTGTGGGGGCTGCGGGCGGCGAGCTCGATGCGTTGCTCGGACGAGATGACGTCGTAAGGCGGGGCGGTGAGGTCGTCGAGGGAGCCGGCGGAGGGCTGGTATCGAAGGCCGCTAAACGGTCGAATCTGAGCCATCGCGGGGCGAGTATACCGACGGGATGCTCGGTATCCTCACGGCGTGGAGCAGCCCGAGGCGCTGCGGCGCTTGGCGCCGATTGTCGACGCCCGACTCGACATCCTTTTGCCGCCCGCCGAGGGATTGCTCGAGCGCCTGCACGCCGCCATGCGTTACTCCGCGCTCGCGCCGGGGAAGCGGGTTCGGCCCGTGCTCTGTATGCTTTCGGCGGAGGCAGTCGGGGGATTGGCGAACGACGCCCTCGACGGAGCCTGCGCCGTCGAGTTGGTCCATGCCTTCTCCCTGGTGCACGACGATCTACCCGCCATCGACAATGACGACATGCGACGTGGCCGGCCCACCTGCCACATCGAGTTCGGGGAGGCGGTCGCGATTCTTGCCGGCGATGCGCTGTTCGCGCTTGCGTTCGAAGCACTCGCCAACTGTCAAGCGCCCCCGAATCGGGTGGCATCGGCCATACGGTGCCTCACGCGAGCAGCCGGATCGGACGGCCTCGTTGGCGGTGAGACGGTCGATATCCTCAGCGAAGGAACCAAACCTAGCCGAGAGATCGTCGAGTTCATCCATGCACGAAAGACGGGCTCGCTCATCGCCGCCGCGTGTGAGATCGGAGGCCACCTTGGGGGCGGGTCCGATTCAGAGGTGGCGGCACTCAGGATGTTCGGGGAGCAAGTAGGGCTCGCGTTTCAGATCGCGGACGACGTGCTCAATGAGACGGCGACCTCCGAGCAGCTTGGCAAGGCGGCAGGATCAGACAAGGATCGGGCGAAAGCCACCTTCCCAGCCTTGCTCGGGCTGAAAGAAGCTCGCGCGGCTGGCGAGGGCGCCGCTGAGCGCGGCATTGCATCGCTCGGTCCGCTGGGGTCTAACGCCGAGCCGCTTTGCGAGTTGGCCCGGTTCTTCGTGCGTCGAAGCTCGTGAGCGCTACTTGACCGAGGCGTAGCGCTGGCCAACCGCCATCGCGGCGATGAA
>DATGIR010000541.1:0-5057 GCA_035295605.1 Fimbriimonadaceae bacterium
TTATCGCGATTCCGTCCACCTCTTGCCAACCCGGCGAGAGCCGAGGGCCGAAACCGATCACGAGGGCTACGGCCGAGATCGCGAAGCTGGAGGCGGACACCCATAGGAGGACCCGTACCTGGCGCTTGCTTGACGCTTGGATGCCAATCTTCATCGGGGGTTGAGGCGCCGGCCAGCGACCGTGCGTATTCTTCCATACGCAGTGTTCCCTCTCAAGCTCGCCATCTGCCTGTTCGCCGGCGTCTCAGCCCTCCAGTCCGCGTACACGGCAAGGATGATTCCACGGCGCCTCGAGGCGTCCGAGTTCGAAGGCGGCTGGGTCACCAAATTGGCCAATGTTATGACCGCGCTGATGGGCGCCTGCGCCGTGTTGTTCGCGGCTGCTGCGATCGTCGTCTGGAGCCAGGTGTCGGTTGGTGTAGTTCTAACCGCAATCCCGCTACTGGCTACAGCGTGCTGCTGGGCTCTCGTCCGCTGGGGACGGCGTGGCTCCAACCCCACCCACCCTTAGCGGTGCGCATTTAACTGACAGGAATGACGGCGCCGGGCTTAAGCGTGGCTAACGCCTTCAGAAGGTTCGGAGCTAACGCTAGCAAATCTTCAACATCCTGGCTCCGCGGGCGGACGATTACTAGCGAGATCGCGCGACCACGCATGTTTTGTTGGTAGGGCATGTTCGTGTCCTTCGTGATCAGCGCATGGAAGCCCGCTCGTTCGCCTTCGGACAGCAGTTCGCCGTTAGCGAGGTGCCGCCAGCCCAATTCCGCGACGTGTAAGACCTGGTGCTCGCCTAATTTCGGCCCGAGTTCCTCGGGCATCATGGCGTCCAGAAGCACCTTCACGAAGCTCGGCTTTCTAAGCCGGCGGCTTCCCGGGCGAGTTCCTGCTCCCAACGAAGCACGGCTTCAACGTGATGGGCCTCGAGCGTCGGGTAGTTCCTGAGGATACGTTCTACGCTCCGGCCGGCGGCCAAATTGTCCACCACCGTCTCCAGGGGTACGCGGGTGCCGATGAAACACAACTCGCCCCCAACGACGTTTGGGTCGCTGCTCACGAGACCTTTTAGGCTGCGGGGAACCAGCATGCGGTTGCTTCCTACCAACATTATGGGTCGGATTGGCCGGGGCCGCCCATGGGCGGCCCCGGCCCGAGTTGGGTTACCGCGTGATCCGGAGGTCGGGGTGGTCGCCCGTGAACCGGTTGTAGCCGTGGGTCATGATCACCGCGTTCACGCCGTTCCCGAGCGCCTTGATCGAGATCGAGTCCATGTTCCAGTTGTCGCCGCCGATGCCGCCGGTCGACGTGGTGTGAAGATCGACCTCGACGATGTCGCCGGGTAGGGACGCGTGGCTGAGGGTGATGTCGACCACGTGGGTCGTGTTGTTGCCCCAGTTGGCGCCGCCGTTCAGGTTAGGAACGAACTGGGTCGTACCGTTGCGGAACTTGATCGTCGCATTCACGTTGTCGTTCCCGCCGCGAAGGTCGTCGTCCCTGGTGCGAATCGTCAGCTCCAGCTTGTTCGCCTGCCCGGCCGCCGCGATCGTCACCGGAATCGACAGAAGCTTGTCGCTGCCGGTGAAGCGCTTGAACCCGTGGGTCGCGATGACCTCGTTGACCGCATTGCCGGTGGCCCGCACGGAGACCGAGTTCATGTTCCAGTTGTCGCCGCCGATGCCGCCGCCGAAGGTGTCCATGATGTCGATTCCGGTCACGTCGGCCGCCGCCGCCGCGCGGTTGAAGTCCAGCTCCACCGTGTGGATCGAATTGTCGGCCCAGCGCGCGCCGCCGTTGGCGTTCGGCATCTGCTGAATCTGCCCGTTCCGGAAGTGAACCGCGAGATTGATGTTGTCGTTCACGCCGCGCAGGTCGTCGTTTCCGGTCACGAAGGTGAAGAGCAGCTTGTTGATCTGCCCCGGCGCGGTGGGAATGTCGTTGAGCGGGATCTGGAGGACCTTATCCTCGCCGGTGAACCGCTTGGGGCCGGCGCTCTTCATGCCGTTGAAGCTGGAACCCCAGGCGTAGATTCCGACCTTGTCC
This sequence comes from Fimbriimonadaceae bacterium, assembly GCA_035295605.1. Lineage (GTDB taxonomy): Bacteria > Armatimonadota > Fimbriimonadia > Fimbriimonadales > Fimbriimonadaceae > DAIDHV01. Next base: position 2,038 of record DATGIR010000541.1, read on the forward strand.
ATGTTCCAGTTGTCGCCGCCGATGCCGCCGGTAAAGGTCGTGCTGATGACGGCGCTGCGAATCTGGTTGTAAGCGACCGGCCGATACAACTTGACCTCGGCCCACTGGTCGCAGTTGACCACCCAGCGTCCGCTCAGGTTGATGTCGTTGTAGACCTGCTGGGTGCCGTCCATTAGGTTCAGGGTCAGGTTGACGTTATCGTTGCCGCCGCGCAGGTCGTCGCCGCCGGTCCGGAAGTCGAGAACCAGCTCGTGGGCCAGACCGTCCGCAGCGTAGTGGCCGTTGGTCGCCGCCGGGGGCGTCTTGGCGTGGTAGTTCTTGTCGACGAAGTAGGTGCGCCAGGTCTCCTGGCTGCCCTTCGGCGAGGTCGCGTCCATGTAGTAGTAGACCTTGCGGTTGGGATCCGGCACGAGGGTGCGGATCACGTTGTTGTAGTTCGGGTCGCAAACGAAGATCTTGAAGTCGGTTTCGTAGGCGCCGAGGTTGCCCTGGTAGCGGCCCATGTCGTAGCCGATCGCGAGGATCTGGTGGTCGCCCTCGCCGAGCGCGCCTTTCATGCCGAGGGGGCACGGCATACCGCGGTCGATGAACGATTTGAGCTCCTGGATGCGGCCGCCGTTCGTCGCCTGCAAGCCCCAATTGAAGAACTCGGTGTCCCGGGCGCCCAGCGGGTTGACCTCGACCTCGGCCCACTTGTCGAGGTTGCTCATGATCGAGTCGGTCTGCCGGCCGTACAGATAGTTGTAGAGGGGGGTCTTGTTGGCGGGCATGAACGGCTGAGTGGGCGCCGCCATGTGGGCGTTGAAGTAGTCGAGCGCGGCGTAGGTCATCCCGCCGCACAGGCCGCCGGTCCGAATGTCGAGGGCGGGGACCATGTCGTTCACGAACGAGTTGACGAACGAGAAGCCGTTGGTCGCGGGCACGAACCGGGTCATCACCGGGGCGGCGTGCGCCGAAAGGGCGCCGGAGACCACCGCGGCGAGAGCAGCGAGGCGAAGTAACGTTCTTGCGCTAAGCATGCCCTTGAATACCTGGAAGGGCGGGGCGAATCTATCAGTTTCGGAGCTTGCGCCGCGCTGGTCCTAGGACTTGATTGATGCTTTATATGCTAAAGATGCTAAAATGGATTATATGCGAACAACCGTGGATCTGCCCGAGCAGCTCCTGCGCCGGGTCAAGGCGGCGGCGGCGCTGAAGGGCGTGCCGCTCAGGGCCTACATGGCGACGCTTCTCGAGCGGGGCCTCTCGGAGCCCGAGGCGCCGGCGCGCAAGGGCCAGCACCGGCCGGTGCCGGTGGTTCTCCCGAAGACGGGCCACCCGATTCCCGCGATGACGAACGCCGAGCTCGACGAACTCTTCCTTCGCGACGAGCTCGGCAGGATGGGCCCCGATCGATCTGCCTGACGTCAACGTGTGGGTGGCGTTGAGCTCGCCCGACCACCCGCACCATTCGCGCGCCGCCAAGTATTGGCGCGATGAAAGCGACGGCACGATTTCGTTCATGACCCACACCGCTCTCGGGCTCGTGCGCGTGTTGACCAACCCTTCCGCGCGCGGGGCCCACGCCCTCGACGTGGCGGCGGCTTGGCAACTCTATCGCGCCTGGAGGCAGGATCCCGCGGTGACCTTTACGCACGAGCCGAGCCGGTGCCATCAGGAGCTGGATCGCCTGGTCGTGGCCGGCCTGGTTCGGCCGCGAACGTGGACGGACGCGTACTTAGCCGCGTTCGCCCGGTGCGCCGATGTGCGGCTCGTCTCGTTCGATACGGACTTCGGCAGTTTCCCGCAGCTCCACTGGCTGCACTTGCGCGCCTAGGAGCCCAGGGCGAACACGACCTTCGCCTGAAACGCGTGCACCGTTCGCGTCGCGTTCGGGTCGCCGAAGATCAGATAGTATTCCGTGCCCTTGCCGCCCGAGTTGTGATAGAAGATGTACACGTTCGTATTGGCGTTGTCCACCACCACCCGGCCTCCGAGCGACCGCGTCGGGCTGATCTGGTAGTTGGTGGTGATGATGTGCTGCTGGGTGAGGCCGGCCCGGTTCTGGAGCCCTCCGGCGTAGGTCAGGTCCAGCCCCTTGGCCAGCCGGAAGCTGGCGGTCGGCGCGATGAACGTCGAGTGGACGCCGCCGGTTTCGCCAGTGGAGACCTGGGCGCCGAACTGCCGAAACCGGTTGGTCGCACCGTACACGAGGTTGAAGCCGAGGGTGTTGTCGTCGGTACCGAACTGGGAGTCGGAGACGTAATCGAGCTCCATGTGGATGTCGCTCCGGGTCTCCAACGAGAGGGAGCCCTGGATTCCGTTGAAGTAGCCGCCGCCGCTCATCGAGAGCCACTCGATGTACACCATGCCGAGCTCGAAGCTCCGCCAAACCCCGTGCCGCCAGTTGTCGAGGTAGTCGGCGAGGGCATCCACCCCCTTGTAGCCGGTGAAGGGGAAGAAGCCGTCCGGGGTCACAAAGTCGCTCGAGATCTCGCTACCCTGGATCGCGGTGGTGAGGCACTTGTCGGCGTAGTAGGTGCTGAAGAACTGGGCGCCGCCCCCCGCGCCGGGTCCGGTCGCGTTCGCGAATTGCGTCTCGAGGCCGAGCTTTCCCCAGTGCATGTGGGTGTCGGCCTCGCCGACCGTGCTCTGGCCGCCGGCGGAGTTGGTGCCGACGATGATTCCGCTGGCGTAGGCGGTGGGGCTGAAGGTGTGCTTCAGGCGCGAAGCGAAGTCGTAGCGGCCGTCCGGCGCCTGGACCGCGAGCGCACCCAAGGTGTCGGTCGGGGTGAGCTTGCCGTAGACCTTGCCGCCGGCGTTGAACGATTGAATGCGGCGCGAATAGAAGAACGCGCCGATGTCGTTGTAGTTGATCTGGGACAGGAACGTGTCCCCGCCCTCGGTGAAGAACGGCCGGAGGTCGGGCAGGAACCGTTCGGTGTGGGAAAACTGGATCGTCTGGATCGCGCCTTCGATCGTCGAGAAGTCGGGGTTGAGGGTGCCGACCGCGGTGAGCTCCGGCGTTATCTGATATCGGG
>DATGIR010000542.1:0-9864 GCA_035295605.1 Fimbriimonadaceae bacterium
CGCCCAAGTCTTGGCAACCTCCCTTGCCGCCATCAAGCCGTCAGGCGACGACCCTGCCCTCCAGACCCAGAACTACGCGAAGCTCCGCACCCTGTCCACCAAAGGGCCGATGGCGCGACTGATCGACCGCCTCGCCCTAGCTTGCAATCCGGACGACCTGGCCGCGGTCGGTCCGTTCGAGCGTCACGTCTTCCGCGCCGAGCCGACCGTTATGCAGAGCGGCTTCGACCCCGATCGCCTCCGGGACGCGCAATCCGCCTTCGCAGCCGAACAATCGGCATGGCGCGACGCCGCCTCGAGGGACACGTTCCCCCAAGACCCCGGCGGGCGCATGGTGAGCGACCCGCGGACCCAGGTCGACCGCGAGCCCACCCTCGCGGGGACGTGCTTGGAGGTCAAACGCGGCGAGATGAGCGCGCTCTTCATGCTGAACTTGCTGGATGAAGGTCCCGGAGCAACCGGGCTCGGCGTGCTCTCTCAGGCCGTCTACGCCGACCCCGCCCGGACCTTCCTTGATGCACAAGGCACGCCGGCCGCGCCCGCGGGGGATGATCCGCTCGTCGAGCTGGGCGATGCGGGCAAAACGCTGCAGAGGCTGATTCTCGACATGCGGGATGCGAAGGCAGGGACGGCCACTCGCGCCGACCTCGCGAAGCTACTCGCCAACGTGAAAGCGAGCGACCCCCTCTCGTGGATGGCAAGCGACATATTGGCCGGTTATGCCAAGGCTTCCGGCAACAACGTCGTTGCCGCCGTGCCGGATTACGCCTTCACGATGACCGTCTTCGCCAGCCAGGGCAAGCCGCCCCGCGTGCGGCAGGCGATGCGCGCCCTCCAGGATTCGGGGACGCTCGAAGTGGCGGAGGGCGGGGGTTGGGCGACGGTCACGCCCGTGGATCGATACGAAGCCGAGCTCGACTTCACGCCGCGCGAGGCGATGGAGTATCTCCTCAAAACCGCGCTCGAGCAGGGCCGCGTGAACATACCGCAGTTCGCGAAGTACGCCTATGCTTCGAGGCGCCTCAATCGCGGCGGCATCGGCGAGATCCTCCTCATGCTACTGGATCGCTCGGTTATGGAGGCGAGCGACCGAACCTCGTGGAAGGCGCTCCAGCTCTTCGGCTCTCTGAGCCCCGAGGAGCAAGCGGCGCTGTACGACGGGGGCGCCCTTGCCTACGCCTTGATGGGCCCGGACCAACGCCGCATCATCGAGCGCATGGTGTACGCCGATCGGCTCGACCGCGAAACCGGTCCGACCCAGCGGACGTTCCGAAGCGTGGAGCCCACCGACGTCTACGCGCAGGGAGTTCCGGCGACGTGCACCATTCGCGCGAAGAGCCGACTCAACACCGTGATCGCGGCCTACGCCCGAGGCGCCGACGGGAAGAACCACCCGATGCGCGGCTTGGATGTGAACAATCTGGCCGGGATCGAGGTCTCGGTCCGGGGAAACCCGGAGCTGATGGCCTCGTATGGGGTGGGCAACCTCGTAGGCTATGCGCTGGGCAAGGCGCGGATCGTCAGCTTGCGCGTGGAGGTCGAGCCCGGCGTCGTAATCGAATCGAGCATCACCGTCAACGAGTTCGACGCCGATGCGACGCCGGTTCCGTGGGACAAGCTGCCCGAACCCTACGCGAAGAACATCGCCGCCGCGATCGAGCTCGCCAAGACGCAGAGGGCCAACCAACCGGGGCGCGGGGCCCCGCCGCCGCTTTAGACCCACCCGATTAAGCGCCGGTTAGGGCTTACCTGGGCGTATTGACAGGGGAATGATTACCGTGCGATGATGCTACGTAAATACGGTTTTATGTAATTCCGTATAAGGAGAACGCACATGCTTCAACCTGGCGCCGTCCGGCCCGCACTTCGGCCCGGAAGATCTCAAGCGCATGCAGGGGTCGCCCCCCTCCACCCGGTAACCCACCGGAACACCGGTTACCAACCGCTCCCGCCGCCGCTCGGCCTTCCGCCCTATCACTACGACCTCGCCGACCACTTCGGCTCGATCAACGACGCGATCAAGAAGGCCGGCTCGATGACCTTCCACGTCATGGGCGATACCGGCGGCGTGCAAGACGGCGAGTTCCAGGGCTTCGTCGCCGACGCCCTCGTCGCGGATGTCCCGAACTCCGGCGCGCTCTTCTGCTACCACGTGGGCGACGTCGTCTACTTCACCGGCCTCCACGACGACTATTACGCTCAGTTCTACGAGGCGTACAGCCACTACCAGCCGCCGATCTTCTCGATCCCCGGCAACCACGACGGCGAGGTGGACGATGCCTCGATCCAGACCTCGCTCGACGGCTGGGTCGACTACTTCATGCAGCCGAATCCCGACGTCGATCCGATCTCGAAGGACGCCCCGCGGGTGGGGCTGAACCTACCAAACCCGTACTGGACGCTGGTGACGCCCGTCGCCACGATCGTGGGGATGTACACCAACGTGCCGGAGGGCGGCTCCATCGACTCGGTGCAGCAGCAGTGGCTCACCAACGAGTTCGCGACCGCGCCGAAGGATCGCGCCTTCATCGTCGCCCTGCACCATCCCGTCTTCTCGTTCGACGTGCACCACAGCGGAAGCTCGAAGATGGCCGACGCGATCGAGAACGCGATCCGGGACACCGGCCGCGTGCCGAACCTCGTGCTGTCCGGGCACGTGCACGACTACCAGCGCATCGAGTACACCATCGCGCCGGACGGACCGACCCCGTTCATCGTCACCGGCAACGGCGGCTACCACAACCTGCACGCCATCTCGCCGCCGGCCGGCAACGACCCGGCGACGCTCAAGTACAGCCAGGACAAGGCGTGGGGCTTCGCGACCCTGACGGTCACGAAGAAGAGCATCTCGGGCACGACCACGGAGATCGGGCGCGATGGCAATCCCACGCGCAAATCGGATTCGTTCGAATACCCCGCTGGGCCGATCATCCTCAAAGACCCGAGCGGCGTGCCTAGCCTTTAGCGCCGGCGGCCGCCTTGAGATAGGCGGCCACCGCTTCCATCGCCGGGTCGCGGTTTGCCCTGTACAGGTCGAACCGCGGCGCGGCCGGGAGGTCCGGGGCGATCCACGTGCGAAAGTCCATAGGCCACGACCGCTGCCAATAGAGGTCGGAGACGAAACCCTCCAGCTTGCTGTAGGGGAGCGAAAATGCGACGCTCTCCCCCACGAAGTTGGGCGAGGAGCCGGTGGGCTCGCCCACGTAGATCGGATCGCACGCGCGGCCGATATCGGTCGTGAAGTTCTGGGCAGCCGAGAACGTGTTGCGGCCGGTGATTACGAAGAGGTGGCCGTGACCCTGGATCTTCTTGCAGCCGATGATGCCGTTGACGATGGGCAGATTGAGAAAGCTGTTGCCGCCGCCGTTCCAGCGGTCGTCCACGATCAGGCGATCCACGTCGTGCCCGTCGATGTAGTCCAACAGGCGCCTGGAGAAAGCGGCCGTGTCCTCCGCCGGGTCGTTTCGCACCGCGTTGTACTGCATGTAGACCGCCCGGAGCTCAGGCATCGGCTCGAACCAGTAAGGCTTGTCCCGGTGCTTCAGGTAGGCGGGGCTAGCCGCCTCCGATTGGTCGCGGCAGGCGACCCATTTGCTCTGGTCCTGCTCCTTCTCCGTTCTCACCGTGACCGTTCTCGGGCTCCCGTCCTCTGTCTGCACGGTTAGCTCGACCTCGTCCCGGTCCGGCATGAAGCCGATCCCGTGGAGCATGGCCGGGATCGTGAGGTAGCGCGGCGAGCGGGCCAGGAGGTCCTGCGAGTTGTCCTGCGGGATGATCTCGTCCAGCTTCGCCATCACCTCCCCGATCGGATGGCCGGCGATCTTGACGACCTTGCCGCCGAGGAGCTCGCGGTACTTCGGGTCCGCGGCGGTGACCACGAGCCCCTCCTCGAACCACGCGAACTGGACCGGAATGGAGGGATTGGGAGTGGCGTGGTTCGGCCGGATGCTGGAGTGGCCGTCGTTCACCCGGCGCATGTAGTGCATGAACGCAACCTGAATCTGGTGGTCGGTCATTCGGGGGATGTCAGCGTTGAGCTTCCGCACCCAGGCCTCCTGCTCGGCTTTGGTGTAGCGGGTGTAGGGGTTGAGGTGGATACGGCTCACCTCACGGTTCAACAGCCACAGGTCGTAGCGCCAGCCTTCGACCCGTGACATCTTGGTGACGTCCTTGGTCGCGGCGAGGTCGACCCAGCGCTTGTCGGCATGAAGGCTTTGGAGGTCGGTGTCCTCGCGTACGTGTTGAAGGTCGCGAAACCCGGCGTCGAGGGATTGGGCGAGGAAGCTGAACGCCTTCTCCTTCTCACCTTTGAGGGCGTAGGCGCACGCCAGGTCGTAGAAGGCGCCTGCCCGGAACTTATTGCCCTGCGCGCCGAACTTGAGCGCGCGCTGATACGCATCGATGCCGGCGTCGTACTCTTTGGCCTGTAGGCGCGCCCGGCCGAGCTGCCACCACAGGTCGCCGTCCTGAGCGTAGAGCTTGACCGCCTCTTCCATGAGCGGCTTGGCCGTCTTGAGGTCCTTGGCGGCGGCGATCTCCTCCTTCAGGTGGGCGTACCGCACCGCGTCGCCGGGGTCGGCGAGGTGCGCAACGACGAGCAGCGAGAGGATGGCGAGCGACATCAAACGGGGTACCGCAAGTGGACCGCCGAAAGTTGCCGAGCCTCTCTGCGGCGCCAGGTGACGGCTACGCTCCGAAGTTCACGCGAGTAGCTTCCAAATTCGCCGAGCTTCGGCTTGGGTTCGCCCCACGAAGCGCGAAGATATGTACACGAATTGGCGGCGATCATCGTCCCATCGCCAAGTGATTCGCTGGAAGGCGAATCTCGATCGGTTGTCGGCGTGGTTGTCGTACTTCATGTAGTGGAGCTCGACGAACCTGCAAGTTCGATCGAAGTTGTCCGGATAGCCGTGCTCGAAGTTCGTTAGCGAGGTGAAGGCGAAGTGGGGCCGCTCGATGGCAAGGCACGTCGTCTTCCATGTGCTTCCGGCGCCGGTGCCACTCGCAAAGAACAACATCCATCCGCTCCGCGTGCGCCGCACCTGCGGCTTGAGACTGTAATCAATGTATCCCGTCGAGATCACCCTCGTCTTGACGCACTTCCGGTTTGCGAAAACGTCGATCCGAGTCTCGGGATAGACATCCGGGGCCCCGCTTCGCTGGAGTCGAATCCAGGTCGCGCCTTCGAGCTTGGCCCACCGCTGTGGCCAGGGTGATTGGGCGGAGAAGAGCGCACAGGATGCCCCGAGCGCGAGGGCTGCAAACATCGTGATTGGAACGATTGTTGCGCACTCTCTGCTCGTGCTAAAGTGACCCTCGTGTCCCCCTTTGTGAGGGCGGTCGCGGCGCTTGCGCCCGGCCTCCTCCTTTGCGCTGCTTTTGCCGATCTGACGGCCGGTTCGAGGGTGCACGCGGGGGCGCGAATCACCACCCGAAAGGCGGACACCAAGGGCGGGGTGCTGATCGTGATGTATCACAACTTCGGCTCCGCCGAGAACCGCTACACCCGCTCCTACCGGCACTTCCGGGAGGACCTCGAGAACTTCTACTCGCTCGGCTTTCGGCCGGTCACGATGAGCCAATACCTGGCCAACCGGATGCCGCTGCCGCCCGGCGCCTCGCCGGTCGTGATCACCATGGACGATTCCGCGCCGACCCAGTTCGCGGTCGACCGGAAGGGGCGGATCGATCCACACTGCGCAGTCGGCATGTGGCGCGCGTTCGCCAAGACGCACCCGGACTTTCCGGTACGCGGAACGTTCTATGTACTCCCGCCGATCATGTGGGACCAGCATGCCTGGCGCCACCACAAGGTCCGGCTGCTCAAAACGTGGGGTAGCGAACTCGCGTGCCACACCTGGAGCCACCGCGCGCTCCGCTACCAGAGCGACGACTCGGCCGCGCGCGAGTACGGGCGGTCGAGCGAGTTTTTAAAAGGGCTCGGCTTCCCGCAGCCCTCGCTGGCCTTTCCCTACGGCATCTACCCCCGCCATATGGCCCTTTTGAAGGGCTTCAAGTGGAAGGGGAAGAAGTACAAATTCACGGGCGCGGTCACGTGCAACCCGGACCTGGCGCCCTACCCCTCCTTTGCGAGCAAACACCCGTACGAGCTGAATCGAATCGAGGCTCGGCGGGGCTATCTGGCCCTCGACTACTGGATGCCTGAGTTCAAGCGAAACCTGCACCGCCTCTACGTCATGCCGTGATCGACGGCCCACGGGCTACACTTGCGCCATGATCGCGCTTCTCGCAGCATCGTTGCTATTCGGGGGACCGCAGTGGGGGCCGAACCACGGGCGCTTCTCCGATGTCCCCCTCAGCGACTACTTTCACTTCGACTCCGCGCAGAAGTCGGACTACGGCTACCTTGCCAACCTGCCCTTGTTTCGCGGCGGACTGGCCGGCGTCCGCTTCCGCGAGCGGCAGTTGGTGGCGCCAGGAAACGTCTACCTCGAGCCGGGCCTGACCCTGGTGCCGGAGGACTCGGCATACCAGCGGCTCGGCGTTCTTTGGGGCTACGACCTGCCGCCGTGCGGACCCTCACCCCGCGCGGTGCGGCTGGCGCGCGAACTCGTCCACGTTGCGTGCTTCGACATGGACAAGAAGATGCCGGACAACATGCGATTCCGAATTGAGGCGTGTCCCGACCCCATTCTCGGCAAACTCTGCGGGCTGGACAAAGAGCTGCCGATCCGCGGCCTCTACGAGCAGCCGCGCATCTGGATCTACACGAACAACGCGACCCGCGCCGACTGCAACGCTCACCTGCAGCGGGAGATCACCCCCTCCATCTACCTCCGATCGCTTTGGGAAGACTCGACGGTTTCGGGCGCCCTCGACCTCACCAAGCCTGGGATCCTCAAGTGTATCGAGCCCAATCTCATCCTCGGCATCAACGCCCCCCAGCGGGCCAAGCAGTGGCTGGTCGGCGCGCTCGACATTGTGAACCCGAGCGGCCTGGTGCACGAGCTTCAAACCGACGGCCCGTCCTTTCAGGGCCTCGTGCCCGACAACGATCGAGCCAAGAACATGGCCGGCCTGCTGGACGCGCTCTACGACAGCAAAACACCCGGAGTGACGCTCGCCTTGCCGCACTTCATCGACACCGCGCTGCCTCCCGACCGGAAGCGCTTGGTGCTCAGCTTCTGCACCCACCAGTTCTAACTCGCTCCCTCGCTCCCTCGCTCACTCCCTTCATAATCAGGGGGTGGAGCAAATTCTGCTCGCCGCGCCGCGCGGCTTCTGCGCCGGCGTCGCGTACGCCATCGAGGTCGTCGACCTCGCGCTGAAGATTCACGGCGCGCCGCTGTATGTGCGCCACGCCATCGTCCACAACGAGTGGGTGGTCAAGAGCTTCGAGGCGAGGGGCGTCATCTTCGTCGAAGACCTCGCGGACGTTCCCGCCGGAGCGCCGCTCGTGTTCAGCGCCCACGGGGTTTCGCCGGCCGTTCGGGCGAGTGCGAAGGAGCGGAACCTGACCGTGATCGACGCGACCTGCCCGCTCGTCACGAAGGTCCACAACGAGGCCCGCCACTACGCCGAGAAGGGCTACTTCATGATCTACATCGGCCACGTCGGCCACGTCGAGGCCGAGGGCACGATGGGCGAAGCGCCCGACCGGATGGTCCTCGTCGACACGCCGGCGGACGCCGAGAAGCTGGAGCTTCCCCACTATGAGAAGCTCGCCGTGCTCACCCAGACGACCCTGAGCGTGGACGAGGTGAAGGCGACGATGAACGTCCTCAAGCGGCGCTACCCACACCTGGAGACGCCCAAGAAGGAGGACATCTGCTACGCGACCACCAACCGGCAGGCGGCGATCCGGCAACTTGCCGCCAAGAGCGACTTGGTGCTCATCGTGGGATCGACCACGAGTTCGAACAGCAACCGCCTGCGCGAAGTGGCCGAGACGGCCGGGACCGAGAGCTTCCTACTGATGACACCCGACGAGATTCGCCCCGAGTGGCGCAGCGAGCACCGCGTCATCGGCGTCTCTTCCGGCGCCTCGACCCCCGAGAGCCTGGTCGAGGACATCATCGGCAGCCTGCTGAGCGGCCGCACCGACGTCCCCGTGAACGTCCTCGAGACCGTGAAGGAGGACGTGAACTTCAAGCCGCCGCGCGATTTGATTCAGTTGGCGATGAGCCGGTAGTTCAGAGTGGAGAGTGGGAGGTTGGAGGATAGAGGTTGGAGGATAGAGGTTGGAGGATGGAGGATGGAGGATGGGCCCAATTCGGACGCTCTCGCCCCTCATCCTAGGTATCGCCCTGTGCGCCGCGGCACGGGCCGATGACTCGGCATGGAGTTATGTAGGCGGGGCCGGGACGTTCACGAAGAACACCCAGATTCAGATGGTCTCCGAGAGCGTTCATCTGACCCTCGCCGACGGTGTCAGCCACGTACACGCGGTGTTCCACTTCCGCAACCACGGGGGCGCGACCAGGGTTCAAATGGCTTTCCCCGAGCGGTACTGGCACGGCAACACGAAGCCCTCGATTCGGCACTTCCGAAGTTGGGTCGACGGCAGACGCACGCGTGTGACTCCGCAGCAGCCCACTCATGAGAAGGACGCCGATGGGGAGGATTGGGGCTATCAGCGCGCGTGGGTGAAATCGGTGCGCTTCGCGCCGCACGGGCGTCGAACCGTCGTCGTCGACTACGACGCGCTGAATGGGGACACGATTCTCGGGCAGTCGCAGGGCTATATCCTCGCCTCGGGCGCATCCTGGCGGGGCGTGATCGAGCGTTGCCGGGTCACCGCCGACTGGTCGCAGACTTCCGGCGAGGAGCCCACAATCATGTTGCGGGGGCACGACCGGGTGTGGTCGCCCGAACTCCGAGACCACAAGCGGCGGACCCTGGTCTGGAAGAACCTCAAGCCCGATTTCGACATCCAGTGCGACTGGAACCCGAGGGGCTACACGTTCTTCGTAAACCGAGAGTGGAATGACCTGGGCCTGGTCCCCAATCACCCGCTTCAGTTCATCATCGGCGACCAACGCAACCCGTTTGTCGCCGTCAGCGCGCTTCTAAACTTTGACGAGCGGTACGACGATCTCGACCATGACGAGTTCGGGCTCGAGGCGATCAGACGGCCGATGCTCATTCTCGGGCGCAGGCTGAATTTCCCGGACCCGTGGCATATCGCCGTGGATGGTCGCCGGGTTCGGCTCAGCTCAAGAATCAGAAAGGATCAGCCTCAGGACGAGGACGGCGGAGACGACATCGACTACATCCGACTTCGCGACGTCGTGCGGGCGTTGGGCGGGAGCTACCGGTATGACCCGGATTCCGAGCGCACCTATATAACCGTCTCTACCCGCAAGGAGCGCAAGCGATCGCCGAAGTGAGTCCAGCCTCCTGAGATCCCCTCCATCGAGCCGAGGTCGGCCTCTTGGAAGTCATAGTGCTCGATCGTGAAGCGGCAGCCACCCTCGATCGCCTTGAAATACATCGCAACCGTCAGAGGCGTGAATTTGCCGAGCTCGTGGTTCCAGGTCCAGTCGAACTCAAGCCGCGAGCCGCGCTCCACGCGCAGGTAGTGCCCGTGAAGATACCAATCCTGGGTCGGCCACTCGAAGCGATAGTAGCCGCCGGGCCGGAGGTCGATGTGGGCCACCGGCGGCCAGAACTTGGCGAGTAGGTCCGGCTTGGTCCAGTGGTCGAAAAGCTCGTTGGCGCTGAAGCCGGGAAAGTCTCCCGTCAGCAACAGCCGGTCGTGATGCCATGGGAGTTCGATCATGACCGAAGTGTAGCTGGAGCGTGATGGCGAGCCACAACCCACGAGCCACGAGCCACTATTCACGAGTATCGTGAACCCGTGTCCGATCCGATCCGCGAAGCCATCGAGGCGCGGGAGCGTGC
>DATGIR010000543.1:0-12230 GCA_035295605.1 Fimbriimonadaceae bacterium
CGTCGGCGAAGCTCATCGTTCCCATGTCCGCGGACGCGTCGACGAGCGGCATCCACATCGTCACGCTTCGATCCTGCCGCACCGGCCAATACCAGCCGTCTTGGTGCCACGGCGTGTGGCCGCCTCCAGGCTCCTTGAATAGCGACTGATCGTGATAGAGCCGCACCCGTTCGACCCCGAGAAGTTGGGCGGCGACCCCGGCGAACCGCTTACTGAGGGTGTAAGCCTTCACGCGGTCGTCCATCTTCCAGAGGTTCATCGTCTGCAGGAACGCCCGCCCGTACGTGTCGCGCTCCTCAATCGGGCGCGTCTCGTTGTTGTGGGTGATGGTGACGTCCTTGATCAGCTCGCCGTAAAGGCGAATCTCGTCTGCGTGGCAGAGATCGCGGACGAGGAGCCATCCGCGGCGCTTGAACTCCTCAACCTGCGTCGGAGAGAGGTTGACGGCATCATCGAGGCTCGGGAGCGAATCGGCGGTGATTCCCATTCCCCTAGTAAACCCAAGAACCCAAAACCCAGAACCTAGAACCTAGCTTCGCAGCCGTCTTCGTTGCTGGCTTTGGCGGCATCGATGATTCGGCAGGCATCCGCAGCGATCACGGGATCGAGAATCCCCTCCGGTTTCCGCGATCCGCCCACGCACTCGATGAAGTACGTCGCCGGGTCGGAGGGTGAAATCGACGCCGACTCGGCCACCGTCTCCTCCCGGCCCGCATTCAAGTGAACCTTCCCGCCAAACACGCTCAGGGTCCCTTCGGAACCGTGTACGACGGGATTGCCGCTCGGGTCGAATCCCTTCGTCGCCCAAGTTCCCTCGATGAGGGCACTCCCCTTTGGATACCGAAGGAGGCAAACCGCGTGGTCGTCGGGCACTGGGTAATCCTTCGTGAAGTTGCCGCGGATCGCGAACACCGACTCCGGCATGCCGTAGAACCACCGGCACAGTACGGCGCCGTAGCTGCAGAAGTCGGCGATTGCCCCGCCCCCGTTTAACTCCTCGTCGTACAGCCAGCCATAGAACTCCGGACCGCAGCCGATCTCCTTCGGCCCGCTGTGGCCGTTGCGGAACTTGGTGTGAAAAACGTGCCCAATCTCGCCGGCGTCGATCCGCCGTTTGAGCTCGTGCAGCCACGGGTTCCACGCCATCGGCCAGTTGATCATCAGGCTCTTGCCCGAAGCTCGAGCCGCCGCAAGCATCTTGTCGGCATCCTCTGCGTTGCGCGCCATCGCCTTCTCGACCAGGCAGGGCACGCCTGCCTTCAGCGCGGCTACTGCGATTTCACTCGAGGCCTTGTTGTCGCTGGTGACGATGAGCCCGTCGAGGCGCTCCTTGTTCAGCATTTCGCGCCAGTCGGCGTAGGCCGTGTGAAAGTCGGGGGCAGCCTTCTCACGGATCGGGTCAGCCTCGGCCACCGCGACAAGCTCGACATCGGGGTGCTTCTCAAACGTATCGATCAAGCCCCAAACATGACCGTGGGTGAGGCCGGCTACTCCGACTCGAAAGGGTGTGCTCATCAGGGCAAGAAGGTACCCAGCCAAGGTGAGCGCGTGCGGAACCTGGTAAAAGCCAGGAATGCGCCGACCCGGTTTCCCGGTCTTGGCCGCCATGCTGCTCGGCTTTGCCGGATCGGTGGCGGCTCAGGGCCCAGCTCTCCCGTCCGACCCGTTCTCCATCGAGCGGCTCCAGTCGTATCCGGTCCTGAACGGCCGTTCGCCGAGTGGCGCCGCGATGGCGCCGAACGGGAGCAAGATCGTCTTCGGCTGGAATCAGACCGGCGGGCGCAAGCTCGACGTCTGGGTGATTGACTTGCCGAGCGCTCAGAAGCGCCAAATCGTCGACGCTTCGAAGATCCTCGACCTCCCGCGCCAGGACGATAGCCGAACCGACCTTGAGAAGAAGGAAGCCGTGCTCTACGACGCCGGCATCAGCGGGTTCAAGTGGTCGCCCGAGTCCGACCAGATCCTCTTCGCATACAAGGGACGGGTTTGGCTCGTTCGGCCGGACGGATCGGAACTCCATCCGATCTTCGACGGCAACTCGGGAGCGCGCTCCGCGGACTTTTCGCCAGACGGGAAGTGGATCGCTTACATCCAAGGCGCCAACGTGTTCCGGCTCGACCGGAAGAGCGGGGAGATCAAGCAGCTCACCTTTGTTAGCAAGCCCCAAACCGCGGTGGAGATGTTCGATTGGTCGCCGGACTCCAAGAGCCTTGCGGTCTTCTGGTCTGACAGCAGCAAAGTCGGCCACGGCGTGATGATGGACTTCAGCAAAGATCGCGGCGAGGTCGTGAACATCTCGCGCAATTGGAACGGCGACCTCGACGTTAACGTCCAGATCGGTCTTGTCTCCGCAGACGGCGGCCTCATCAAGTTCGTCGATGGCCTGCCGCGCTACCTGTGGCCCAAAGACTTCGCTTGGAGCCCCGATAGCGCGCGCTTCGCGGTCGGATGGATCCATGACGACTTCAAAAAGTTTTCGCTCACGCTGGTACGGTCGCCCGACGCCAAGCGGGCCGATGTGTACACCGAAACGGCGCCGAAGAACTACATCAACGACTGGCGGCCGGTGACCTGGAGCCGGGACGGCAAGCACATTCTTCTCGGCACCGATATCGTTGACGGGAAGCTCACCTACCGCTCGGTGGTCTCGATGGACCCCGACGGCAAAAACGTCAAGCCGGTCTTTGCGGAGTCGTACGACGTGGGCGCGATGGTGCGCCCAAAGGATAGCGATCGACTCGTGCTTGTCACCGCCGGGACAAGCCCCCTCGCCACCGAGATCACGGTGGTCGAACCCGACGGGAAGCGAACCGTGCACGCCGTGCTTCCCGGTGGTTACAGCTCGCCCAAGAACTTCGACGATGCCGCACCCCCCCTGATAAGCGACGACGGAAAGCGAATGGCAACTCTCGCCTCCGACCGCAAGATCAACCCCGAGCTCTACCTCGTGGAACCGGAGATCAGGCGCCTTACCGAGAGCCAACTCCCCGACTTCAAACGGATCGTCTGGGCGGACGTCAAGGAGGTGACATTCCCCGGCCCTGAGGGGCAAACCCTCCACGGCCTGCTCTTCACGAAGCCGGGCATGGACCCCAATGTGAAGCGGCCGGCCGTCGTCTCGAACATCTATGCCGACAGCGCCAAGAACGCGTGGGGCGGGTACGTCGAGAACTACCTCGCGATGAACCTCAACATGAGCGTGTTGGCGGTTGATTTCGCGGCGAGTTGGGGTTACGGGGGCGATTTCGACTCCGCCTACTACCGAAAGATGGGCCTAATCGACGCGGACGAGGCGGTCGCGGCTAAGAACTACCTCGCAACCCTGAGCTTCGTTCGCTCTGACCGCGTCGGAATCTGGGGTTGGAGCTACGGCGGCTACCTCACGTGCATGACGTTGCTGACTAAGCCCGGTGTCTTTCACAGCGGGGTCGCCGTGGCATCGGTAACCGATTGGGGAACTTACAACGAGTGGTACACCCGAAGGCGGCTGGGCCTCGTAAAGGACGACAAGGAGATCTTCGCGAAGACGTCTCCCATCACCTACGCGAGTGGGCTGAAGGACAACTTGCTGCTGATTCACGGCATCGTCGACGACAACGTGCTGTTTCAGAACACCGCGCTGCTGGCCGAAAAGCTGATCGAAGCGGGGAAGTACTTCGACATCTTCGTGTTCCCCCGCGACGACCACGGAATCGGCAAGGAAGCGAGCCGCCCCGAAGTGTTCGGGAAGATTGCTCGCTACCTTAACGAGAAGCTGAACGCGCCCTAGCCGCGCTTAAACGTCGGGCCGCCGGGTCCGAGAACGATCGTGCTTCCGCCGTTCGAAATGGTGACCGGCACGAATTGCTTCGAGGGCATGCCGGGCTGCGGGTGGGGATTGGTCACCACGACCGCCGGTTTGCCGTCGATCTTCGTCGTGAATCCGCTGACGTCGGTCGGGCCGAGGCCTTTGATCGTTATCGTGCCGTCCTTCCCAATCGTGAGCGACGGTGGGTTCGCTTTGGCCTTAGCAAGCTGATCGGCGTAACCGGGCTGAGCTTTGACCTGAGCTGGGATCTTCGACTCGTCGACAACCGCCTTGTAGACGCCGTTAACACCGTCTAGAGCGGACTTCTCCGCCTTGTCGGCCTTGGCGCCGTTCTCGGCCATCTTCTTCTTGGCAGCCTCGATCTTCGCCTGCATCTCTTTCTGTTGCTCGGGCGTCATCTTGGTCTGCGCGCCCGCCATTCCGGGCTGCGTGGGGGGGCCGCCCGGCTGCGCGCCGGCCGCCGGTGGTGGGCTTACGGCAGATCCGGGCTTGGAGGTGACGCCCTTGGCGCCGGGGGCCGGCGCACCGGATCCCGACGATGGAGTACCGGCCGGTGGTGGGGTTGCCTTGTCGCCCCCCGCCGAAGTCGACGGCGGAGTCGCGGTCCCGGTCGTGCTCGTCGTCGCGGTCGCATCCCCGGAGCCTGTCGTGGCCCCGGTGGTCGAGGTCGTCGTTGCGGACTTGCCGTCCGAGTTCGACGCAACGTTTCCGTTCGCAGGCGGCTTGGAGCAACCCGCCGCCAGAAGAGCTGCGGAGAGGAGAAGTGTGTAATTAAGCTTCATGAGGATTGTTCGGCAAGTTCGGGAACTTCGGCGGGTTCTGGTGCTTCCACCGGTTCGACCGGCTCCGCCACCTTCGCCCGGCTGGCGCGCTTCTTGGCGCCCGTTGCGCCCATCTCGATCCCGACCGCGCCTTCGGCAAAGGTCGCCTTGATCTTGATACGGCGGCTCAATTCTTGGTCGCTGATCGTGGACCAATTGGCTCGGTCGAGGGCCCACTGCCAGCCGATATCGCTGGGGGCGTAGGCAAATTCGACCCCGTCCTTGAGGATGTCGGAGAGGAGGGTCTTTAAGTCGTTCCGGGTATCGAGGATCGCTTCGCCGGCGCCGATGTTCGGGGCCAACCCGACCGTCACCACGACCGGTTCTTCCTCGACGACGGTCTTCGCGGTCTTCTTGGGCGTCGTCTCGATGCCGCTGTTGACCATTTCGAGCTGAGTCACCATGGCGGTGGTGAGTTTGTCGTAATCGTCCGGCCACTTGTGGTACTCGCCGTCGTAAACTGCGAGTGCGTGGCGGCCGGTCAGGGTGAGAGCCGACGCGATCAATCCGGCGTCGGCCGGCTTCAATTTAGGATAAGTCTTTCGAACCTGATCCAGGGCCGTTTCAAGCTTGGTAAGGTGTACCGTGATCATAAGGGAGGAGGAACGCGGACCGCAAAAAGTGCGGCTGCGTTATAATGCGCCAGTTTACCTGGTTCGGCCCTGGCTCCCGCGCAGTATAAGGAAACGAAGATGATGAGAAGCTCCCTGGTCCTACTCCTTGCCGTCGCCGCCCTCGTTGGTTGCTCCCAGACGAACTCTGGCACGGCGTCCTCCACCGGGTCCGGCGCGTCCGGGTCGGGAAAGGGAATGACGGTTGGGGTCGTATTCGATTCCGGCGGCGTCGGCGACAAGTCGTTCAACGACAGCGCCAAGGCCGGTCTTGACCGCGCCGAAAAGGAGCTGGGGATAACGCCGAAGACCGTCGCGAGCCAAAGCGAGAAGGATTACGCAACGAATATCGAGGCGATGGCAAGCGCGGGCTCCGGCCTGGTCGTGGCCGTGGGCTTCGCCCAGGACAAGGCGCTCAAGGCGCTCGCGCCGAAGTATCCGAACACCAAGTTCGCCATCGTCGACGGCACCGTCGACGCGCCGAACGTGAGATGCTTGAAGTTCAACGAGGAGCAAGGGAGCTTCCTCGCCGGTTACCTGGCCGCGCTCGTCACGAAGGCCAAGAAGCTTGGCTTCGTCGGCGGAATGGAGATTCCGCTGATCAAGAAGTTCTATGCCGGCTACGTCGCCGGCGCCAAGACCGCCGACCCGGCGATCGAAGTTCTCCCGCCCAAGTACACCGGCAGTTGGGATGATCAGCTCAAAGGCAAGGCGGAAGCCCTCGAGCTGTTTGGAACCGGCGCCGACATCGTGTACCATGCCGCCGGCCGCGCCGGGCTCGGCGTGATCAAGGCGGCCCAAGAGCAGGACAAGTACGCGATCGGCGTCGATAGCGACCAGGACGCTATGGCGCCGGGGCACGTCTTGACCAGCGTGATCAAGCACGTCGACGAGTCCGTGTTCAGCACCATCTCGGACGTGAAGTCGGACAAGTTCACGCCGGGAACCAAGGTTTACGATCTGGCCAGCGGCGGGGTGAGCCTCAGCCCGATGACCTACACAAAGGACAAGATCGGCCCCGATAACCTCAAGAAGGTCGACGCCGTTGCCACGGACATCAAGTCCGGGAAGATCAAGGTGCCGACGGATCTGGCCGAGCTCGACACGTATCTGGCCGCCCTTCCGAAGAAGTAACCCTGTGGCACTGGCTTCAGCCAGTGGTCCCGGAGCAAAAACCCCGGCACCGTGTGGCTCTGGCTTCAGCCAGTGGTCTCGGAGCCAAACACTACGATTTCTCCGAGTCCCCCGTCGAAGGGGTCGGAGCCGCCACCGGTTCGGCCGGCTTTGACTCCGCCGGCTTTGGCTCCGCCGGCTTCACATCCGCTTCGCTCTGCTCGCTGCCGCCGCTCTTCGGCGCGTAGTCGTTGATGTGAAAGCCCGCGCCCTTGAACGCGACCGCGACCGGCTGGATCAGACGCCGCAACGCGCCTTTCGCGCCGCAGTCGCAGTCGGTCAGTGCATCCTCGGTGATCCGTTGGTCGACTTCGAAGACTTTGCCGCATGTGCGGCACTCGTAAACGTAGGTCGGCATAAACAGGGGATATTGTGGCCCGATGCCGGATCGCGGGTCGTGGCACACACCCTCACTCTGCAACTATTTCAGAATGCCAGAAGACACCGCGAAGCGCTCGCCGGTGGAATCGCCGCTTTGATGTCAAGGAGTAGCGGCCGTCCGCACGAACTGTCTCGCTAACCTCGGACGGGAGAGCGTCGAGTCGCGTGAAGTCTACGACGTCTCGCCTCACAACCCACCCGCGAGACAACCTCTGTACCCGTGGCTCGTGGAGCTTCGCGCGTCGCCACCGTGCGTCCGTTATCCCCCCGAACCAACCCTCTTGGGGGCCCGGTCCGTGAGAGATCTCCATCCAGTCGGTAAGGGGGATGAACTTGGTTCCAAACTCAGCGTAGGTTCGCATGCGAACGAACGTCAGTGCGTCTTCGTTCGACACGAGGTGCACGCGTCCTCGAAGGTCGCCCATGGATTTGACCGGCATCAACCGATCAGGCGCATCAGTTCGACGCAGGTAGAGGCGGTCACCCCCGAGAACGTCGCCGTACGAAATCGCCCGACTGACAAGCTGCCATCCGGGCTTTAGGAGCCGAGAGAATTGAATCGGGACGGGATCGTTGTGTCGGCTCTCCGTCTGCCGCGGGTTCGTCAGTGCGAGAACCAACCAGATCATGCGAGGATCCTTGCCCCAAACCTTACCAGTAGACACACCGCCCAAGACCCCCATGCTCCCCTTGGTCCGGTCAAGTGCCCCCTTGGCCCGGTAAGATAGCCGACTGAAAGCAGATGTCGAGCAAGCTCAAGATCGGAATTATCGGAAGCGGCGGAATCGCCCAAAGTTGTCACCTCCCCGGCTACGGAAGCATTCCCGACCAGTGCGAGGTGGTGGCCGTTTGCGACGTCAACCCGGATACCGCCAAGCAGGCCGCGGAGAAGACGACCGAGTGGTTCGCCAAGCCAAAAGTCTATAGCGACTACCGTGAACTGCTTGCCGACAAGGAAATCGACGCGGTCTCGGTGACGACGCCGAACAAGTACCACATGCAGCCGACGATCGACGCCCTCTCGGCGGGCAAGCACGTGCTCTGCGAAAAACCCCTCGCGATGAACGCGAACGAGGCCAGGCAAATGTGCGCCGCCGCCAAGAAGAGCGGCAAGATCCTTCAGGTCGCCCTCCAGTCGCGCTTTAGCGGCCCTGGCCGCTTCATGAAGACCTATATCGAGGGCGGCAACCTGGGCCACGTCTACTTCGCTCGCGCCCAGGCCCTCCGCCGCCGCGGCGTGCCCGGTTGGGGCGTGTTCATCGAGAAGGACAAGCAGGGCGGCGGACCGCTCATCGACATCGGCGTCCACATCCTTGACTTCACCCTTTTCATGATGGGCTACCCAAAGCCTGTTTCGGCCTCCGGAAAGACGTGGGACATCCTCGGCAAGGACCCCAGCCTCTTTAACTACTGGGGTGACTACGACCGGAACAAGTTCACCGTCGAAGACTTCGCGGTTGGTCTCATCAAGTTCGATAACGGCGCCGTCGTCTCCCTGGAGAGTTCCTTCATGGGCAACTTGGATGGAGATCCGTTCACCACTCAGCTCTTCGGGACGAAGGCCGGTGCGACAGTCAAAGTCTGGGGCGACAACCCGATCCAAATCTTCACCGAGCAGAACCGGCAGGTGTTCAACGTGACACCCGTGAACATTCCCGAGGTGAAGTCGGCCCACACCGCGGAAGTCCAGGCCTTCGTGGATGCCATCCACAACAAGAAGCCTTCTCCCGTTCCGGGCGAGAACGGCCTCACCCTCAATGCGATATTCGACGCTATCTACAAGAGCAGCGAGACCGGCCGAGAAGAGCTGGTCGACGTGAGCTTCTAGCTGTGAAGTACACTTTTCCACCGAGGATGAACGGACGCACCCTACTCCCGGCGTTGGCGCTCGCATTCGGCGCTTTCGCGGTTTCCGGCTGCAGCAACGGCCAACCGCGCTTCAAGGGGCTTGACGCCTACGCTAATGCGACGATGACGAACGACTACGTTCCTGTCGACGGAATTGACCCCTACAGCTACGGTGGAACCGCCTATGCCTCCGGCGGCACGAAGCCCGGCGTCAGCTACGGCACCGGCGCCGAGGGCGACATGGATGGCGATGCGAAGCACTTCCGGGACATCGCAGGCTACAACGGAGCGAACTGGCCTGTTGATTGGGGCACCGGTTACCTCGATTCCTCGGGAATCGTCGTGCCGCAGCCGCCCAAACCGATCCAGGAGTAACACAAAGACAGAAGCCCCGGGACGCTGTGCGTCCCAGGGCTTCGTGGCGTCTTACGCGTCCGCGTAGAGATAGAACTCATACGGGTGCGGCCGCAGGTCGACCGCGTCGCACTCGTTCAGCAGCTTGTACTCCACGTAGCTGTCGATCAGGTCCTTCGTAAACACGTCTCCCTTGAGCAGGAAGTCGTGGTCGTTCACGAGGGCGTTGAGTGTCGCCCGCAGGGAACCTGGTGTTTGCGCGATGCCCGCCCGCTCGACGGCCGGCAGCTCGTAGAGGTCTTTGTCCAGCGGCTTCGGCGGCTCGATCCGGTTCTGGATTCCGTCGATGCCCGCCATGAGGCACGCGCTGAAGGCCAGATACGGATTGGCCTGCGGGTCCGGTGCGCGGAACTCGATCCGCTTCGCCTTGGGCGACTTGGAGGCGACGGGAATGCGAACGCAGGCTGAGCGATTCCGCTGGGAATACATCAGGTTGATCGGCGCCTCGTAGCCCGGCACGAGCCGTCGATACGAGTTGGTGGTTGGGGCGCAGAACGCGAGGAGCGTTGCCGCGTGCTTGAGCAGCCCGCCAACGTACCAGCGCGCGGTGTCGCTGAGGCCGCCGTAACCCTTCTCGTCGTACATGCAGGTGTCGCCGTTCTTCCAGAGCGACTGGTGGATGTGCATGCCGCTTCCGTTGTCGCCAAAGATGGGCTTGGGCATGAACGTGGCGATCTGGCCCCGCTGATAGGCCGTGTTGCGGACCACGTATTTGTACTTCATCACCTTGTCCGCCATCGCCTTCAGGGTGTCGAACCGCATGTCGATCTCGCACTGGCCGGCGCTCGCCACCTCGTGGTGGTGCATCTCCACGTGGATGCCGATGGCCGCCATCTGCAGGACCATCTCCGTGCGTAAGTCCTGGAGCTTGTCGACCGGGGCGCAGGGGAAGTAACCGCCCTTCGGCTTGATCGTGAAGCCGGGGGTGTCGAGCGAGCCGGAATTCCAGAAGGCTTCTTCCGAGTCGATCGCGTAGTGCGAGCCTTTGGCGGAGCTGTCGAAAATGAGCGAGTCAAAGACGAAGAACTCTGCCTCCGGGCCGAAGAACGCGGTGTCGGCAATTCCCGTGGACTTGAGGTACCCCTCGGCCTTCTCGGCAACAAACCGCGGATCGCGGCTGTAACGCTGGCGGGTGATCGGGTCCTCGATATCGCAGACGATGACCGCGGTCGGCGCCTCCGTGTACGGATCCATGAAAATCGTGTCCGGATCCGGAATCAGGAGCATGTCCGACTCGTTGATGGACTGGAAGCCGCGAATACTCGAACCATCGAAAGCGAGCCCGTCCTCGAATGTATGGACGGAGAAATCGCTCGCGTTTGTCGAGAAGTGTTGCCACGTCCCGAGCAGATCGGTGAATCGAATATCAATGACTTGGGCGTCGTTGTCGGCGACGAATTGAACGGCTTCCTTGGGTGTCAAATAGAGCTCCTGTTGTCTTGAGTTGCCCGCGAGGGCGCGGTAATAACGGGAGGGAAGCGCCGTGCTGTGGCAGGCGCCCCCACACTCGTCAGCGACGCTGCCAAACGAATGGCTGATTATCCTCGAAAACGCCTTTCTTTAGGAAACCTTTAAGGGCGACCCTTGAAATATTGCTCAAGGACAGGCAGGTCCCGCCGCACTGTGCACGGCGTCGTTGATAGCGGCAATGTCTGGCCGGGGCGCGGCGGGCAGCGAAAGCGCTTCGCCGGTTGCAATCTGGAAGGCTTCGGCCGCTCTGACATTCGCCCAGGCGGCGAAGCACCGGTACAACTCTTCCGAGATACCGCCGAGCTTTTGCATCCTCAATCGGGCCGATTGCTCGGCATACGTGAGCATCACGAGGTCGGCCAATGCGGCCTGCCCGGTTTGATCCTCCGGCGCAAGCTCTAGGAGCGTCGCTGCCAACTCGGCTGTGAACGAGTCCTTAAGGAGGTCGGTCCCCAGCCCTCGCTCCTTGTAGCGGCGCAGGATCCGGCCGGCCGAAAAGATTCGGTTGATCTCATTGGTTCCCTCGTAAATGCGGCTGACTCGGGCGTCGCGAAAGTGACGGGCGATGGGGAACTCCTCGGTGAATCCGTAGCCGCCGTAGCATTGAAGTGCCTCATCGACGATCAGCGACTCCGCCTCGGTAACAAAGACCTTGCCGATGCTCGCCTCCACCGCGAACTCCTCGGCGGCGCGCCGGTTCCCGTCGATCGAGCCGCCGAATGCCGCGAACGCCTCGTCGATCAGCGCCCCGGTTCGGTAGGTCATCGACTCTGCCGCGAAGAAGAGCGACGCCATAAGGGCGAACTTGCGCTGAATCAGGCCAAATCGAGCGATCGGCTGGCCGAATTGCTTGCGCTCCTGAACATACTTCGACGCCAACCCGATCGCGTCGCGCGCCGGGCCCAGCGACATCGGGGCGAGCTTGAAGCGACCGAGGTTGAGGGCGTTCAGGGCGACCTGGTGCCCGAGGCCCTCCTGATGAAGCAGGTTGCTCGCCGGCACTTCCGCGTCCTCCAAGACGACGCGTGCCGTGGACGAGCCCTTCAGACCCATCTTGTGCTCCTCCCGGCCAATCGTGACTCCCGGGTAGTCGCGCTCGACGAGGAAGGCGCTGAGCCGCTCGCCGTCGACCTTGGCCATTACGAGGAAGAGGTCGGCCCACTTCGCGTTCGAAATCCACATCTTGGTGCCGGTGAGCCGATAGGTATCGCCATGGCGCACGGCCCGCGCGCTCAGCGAAAGCGCATCGGTGCCGGCATCCGGTTCGCTGAGGGCGTAGGCGCCAATGTTCTCCCCCGACGCGAGGCGCGGCAGGTAACGGTGCTTTTGCTCGTCGTTTCCGAACAGCACGAGTCCGGCCTGGCTGATTCCCGAGTGAATTCCAATGGTTACCGAGAACGATCCGTTCAGGCTGAGGAACTCGAGCATTCGCGCCGCGAGGTTCTTGCTGAGCCCCAGGCCACCATAGGCTTCCGGCGTGTCGGGTCCGCAAAACCCGAGTTCCCCAGCCTTCTTGAGCAAACTAAGCATGAGCCCGTCTTCCTGCTTGTCGAGGCGCTCGAGCAAGGGAAGGACCTCGTTTCGGGAGAAGGCTTCTGCCGTCTCGATCATGAGCTTTTCGTCGGCGGCGAAGCGTTCCGGGAAGAAGGGTTCCGTCGGCAGCTTGGTGAGGAATCCGCATCCTTGCGGAACGTTGGTCGGCGG
>DATGIR010000544.1:0-5162 GCA_035295605.1 Fimbriimonadaceae bacterium
GAGAGGATCAGGAACTCGGGGGCGCCTAGCCGATCAGGCGCCCACCCCATTCCCGCGTTCTGTGAAAGGCCGAAGAGGTCGCCCGAGGCCCGGTGGAGGAGCATCTCGGCGGTGAGCGGGAGTTCGCCGGAGGGTCCTGGCGCGGTCGTGGCAACGTCGAAGAGGTCACTCATGGCTCGAATCAGACCCGGTGGACGGTGGCCCACACTTCGCGCTTGGCGTCAAGATCGCGGACCTGCTTCCGGCCCTCCACGAGGTCGAGATAGACCGTGTGAATTCCGAACGGCCTGAGCTTAACCTGGATCGTTCCGTCCCTTGCCGAGAGCACCTTGCCGGCTTCCCCGAGATAGTTGGTCTCGAACGCCTCCGCGACCGTCGCGGCAACTCGGAGACGGGCGGTCGCCGGGCGTCCATCGAACTCGACGAGGCGCAAGACGAAGGGATAGTCGATGGTGCGGCCGGCGGGAGAGACAACCGAGGTTTCGCGATAGAGCGCGGTGAGGGCAACGTTAGGTGCGTCGCACGAAAGGAGTGAGAAGTGGGCAGGCAGGTCGGGAGTCCGGGCGGCCTCGGGCGGATGTGCAGCCGGGAGGGTGCGACAGTGCGCCTCGGTCGAGCCGAACAGCTCGCGCGAGCGGCGGTACCGGTCCGAGCTCGTGACCCCAGCGTGGGGATGGAGCCGGAATAGGACACGAGCGTCCGTCTCGAAACGGTCTTCGTCCCAAGGATCGCGCATGGTGAGCACGCTGCGCAGCGAGTCGTTCCGTCTCAGCCACTGCATCGATCCGTCGTGGAGGATAAGCAAACCGGACCCGTCGGATTCGACGACATCGACGAGGCTTTGGGATTCGAACGGGTTCTCGACCGTTTCGAACCGCTGGGGCGAAGTCATCCAGTCGCCGGTCGGATACTTCCGCGGACGCTTCGACTCGGCCGAGACCCGCGAGATGCCATAGGGCTGATCCACCCATAGCTCGCCGGTCAGGTTCCAAACGACATGGACGCCGGCGCCGATGCCGGAATCGAGCGCGGCGGCGGAGCCGCACGGTTCGAAGCTGACGACGAGGTCGAGCGAATCGCCACCCGCCGCCGGGCCGAGCCACATCGCGACATGGCCCTCCGGCTCGAGCAAGAAGCTCAATGCCTGTCCGTCGATCGTCGGCTCCGAAGCCAAGCGGTCCGAACGGTAAAGCTGCCCGCCGGCGTGCCATTCGACTGCGGGGAGGGACAGCGAGCGCTGCCCCTGAGCAGTGCGAAGCCTCAGACTCCACGCGCCGGGATCGACCACGGCCCCGAACTCGGGCGACCGCAGGGCGTAGGTATCGCCTTCCCGAGTCCAGACGGGTAGGAGCGCCACGTCGTCCGGCCCTACGACCCGATAACCGAAGGACGGCACCTCGACGGTCCCGGTTCCGGCTTCCGCTTGGACCAGCACCGCTCGCCGCCAGCCGAACGGATTAACGACGAGCCAACCACCCTCGGGTGGGATTGCGCGGCGCTCCAGGAGATCCAGGCCGCGAACGGGGTCGGCGAGGGCTTGGGCCATGCCGAACTGGGCGTAACCGACCCTGCCGCAGAGACCCTCGCACTCGTGGTTATCGTGGTGCTGGGCGCCGAGGAGGTTGCGCCAAGCCTCCTCCAACTCCCAGACGGGATAGACGTCCCACTGAGCGTACGGGCGGCCGAAGCGACCGAGAAGCGCGTAAAGGAACTCCGCGCTTTGGAGCTCGCGCTCAACTTCGTGGCTTCGCCGGGGGTGGCGGTCGCCGTTCTTGCCGAGGGACATGCCATGCCACACGTCGTCCATCGTGTAGCGGCGCACGGGCGCTTCCGCCTGGCAGGCCAGGAAGTCGCCCAGCGTGGCGAAGTGGACCTCAAACCGCGGATCGCCGAGGAGCTGCTTGGTCTTGGGCAGCAAGAGCTCGCTTCGACACATCCAGTCGGGCGAGGGCATGAGCTCGAGCCATTGGAGGATGAGATCTCCCGGCCGAGTGCCGGCAACGGCAAGCTCGTCCATGAGGATTTGAATATCCTCCGGCCACTGGTGGAGGTTGAGGCGGTTGCGCGTCGCCGTCCGGAGGCGCGAGCCGTCGGGCGCCTCCCAGTCGACGACCGGGACCGGCTCCATCGGCAGCTCCGGCGAATGCCACGTCCACTGGAAGAACAGGCTTGCGAATTCGAAGCCGCAGCCGGCGAGAATCTGCGGGAGCTGGGGGAAGAAGTCGAACTCCTCCTCCCAGAACGTTCTGAGGCCCACGCCGAACAGCCGGCGGATGGTTCGCGCGCCGTAGACCCGCTGGCGAACGTTCGACTCGCCGCCGTGGAAGAGGCCGTAGGGCTGGCCGTAGGAGCCACCCACGACCTCGACGGCTCCGCTCTGAACCGCGGCCTTGAGCTCGGCAAACGCTTCGGGCGACTCAGCGGCCAGCTTCTCGTAGCCGATGCCGTCGAAGTTGACGTTGCCCTTGGCCCCGGATTCGCGGCAAAACCGGAGCATGTCTTGCACGGAGCCGGGGAGGACGTGGTAGCCCCACAGCCACTCCATATCCGCCCAGTGCATGTGGTTGCCGAAGGTGTACGTGATCGGAATGGGCATGCCTAGCCCGCCACCGAGTTGCTCAGGCGCAGGTCTCCGATCTCGACGGTCACGACGTCCCCGGCTTGGAGGGTGAACACGGGCGGGGGGACGATGCCGGTTCCGGTCATAAGGAACACACCGCCCGGGAAGGCCATCTCTCTGGTCAAAAAGGCCACCAGTTCCTTCGGTTTGCGCCTCATCTGGGAGGTCCGCGTTTCACCCCGAAAGGCTTCCGCGCCCCCGTGCGATACGACGCACCTAATGGGCAGGTCGTCGAGGGCTTCTTCCGTGGCCAGCACGATGCCGGGGCCAAGAGCGCACGAGCCGTCGTAGCTCTTGGCCTGAGGCAGGTAGAGCGGGTTCTCACCTTCGATGCTCCGCGACGAGACGTCGTTGCCGGCGGTGTAGCCGACGATTTCGCCAAAGGCGTTCACGACCAGGGTCAGTTCCGGTTCGGGGACGTTCCACGTGCTATCGGCCCGGACCCGGATCTTCGCTTCATGGCCCACGGACCGCCATCCGAGAGCCTTGAAGAACAGTTCGGGACGCTCTGCCTCGTAAACCCGCCCATACACGTCGGCGACGGTTGACTCGGCCTGCCGTTCGTCCCGGCTTCGCAGGTAGGTGACCCCGGCCGCCCAGACCTCATGCTCGTTCTCGGCCGGCGACATCGTTTCGCCCGCGGCGACCCCGCCCGGCGCACCCTCCGTCAGCAACCTGTTCATCTCGACGCGGTGGACGGACAGCAGGCCGGCCAACGTGAGCCCGGCCGGGAGCGCGCGATTGTCGGCGAACCAGCGAGGGCCGGCGTGAGTTCGGTGGCGGCTGAGGATCACGGCACGACGGTGTTACCTGACTAAGCGCGATGTGCAGCGCGGCCCCCGCGAGAACGCCCTCACCGGCGCTTCGCACCACTTCTCCGGGAGGGAGAAGAGACGCGGAACGGGATTGACGGATAATGCAGCCAAATGCGACACGCCTGGATGCTCCTGCTGCCGGCGCTTGTGGGACTCTCGACGTCGGCCCACCACGGGCACGGACAAGAGAAGAAGGAAGAGAAGAAGGAAGCGCCGAAGACCGGGAAGGGCACGGTTTATCTTTCCGACGTCAAGATGGCGTACACCTGGACCATCGAGTCGGAGTCCGAGGGCCCGCTGCACAGCATTTTCGAGTGCGACAACCCCTGCCAGGGCAAAAAACACGCCAAGCACGAGGACTGCGACCTAACATGCGACGGGAAGTGCGGCGCCATTCACCAACATGAACCCTACATTCTCGTCGAAAGCAACGACCTCAAGGACGTCGATGAGAAGGGCGCGAAACCTAAGAAGGGCAACGATGCTCAGATGGGGGCGGACTTCTCATCGTTCGGCGTCGCCGGCGCGGTGACCGCCTCTGAAACGGCGAGGGAGATTTTTCAGGGCCTGGTCAGGGACTGCGGGAAGAAGTGGGACAAACCCATCAAAGTCGACCACTTCAATAAGACTCCGTGTTCTAGCCAGAAGGCCTCCATCCATTACCGGAGGTGGGTCGTGAGCATAGACTACGAGCTCCTCTATACCAAGAAGGAGGGCGACAAGACGACGGTCGAACACGGACCTAAGCGCAAGCTCTGGTGGGAGTTCACGGTCGAACCGAGCAATGACGACGACCGCACCCTGACCTACGCGGATCCAGTCATCGATTGCCGCTGCGAGGTCAAGCAGACCAAGAACCACGACATGAGCTTCGACGGCTGGCAGGACGAGTACGCCCACATCGGCTCCGGGCCCGACGAGCGCCCCATGACGGGTGGAGACCTCGCAAAGGCGGTGTCGTCGATTTCAGTCGAGGATATGAACTGGGCGAATATCGGGCTGACCGAGGCGCAGGGCCCGCCGTACGTCATCCCGGCCGGGTGGGAGCTGGAGTGCCTGGATGGCTCAGGCCAAAACGTGCAGATCCAGGGAAGTCTGCGAGGTTACTCATGGCTGTTCGCCGGCCCCGCGGAGCTGTTGGCCACGCAACGAGTTCGGGTGCTGTGCCTGGATCCACACAAGCCGCAGCCGAAGCCGGACATGATGTACCGCTTGGTGCCCCCAAAATCGCGGGCCCTCGCCCGGCTGGCGCAGATGACCGAAAAGGAGTCGATCCGGGGCTTTTGGGATCAGACGCGGCTTTGGATCGCCTCGGCGCATGCTTCCCTCGATGACATACAAAAGGTGCTCATTCCGAAGCCCGGGGCACGCACCTACCTAGAGCAGCTCTACGTGGTTTTCCAGGCGGGCGCCCTCGACCCCGGCGACCCCGAGGTGCAGAAGATCATGGAACTCCGGCTTCTGACGGTGGACAAGGCCAAGTCCGAGGCCGGCGCATGGCTTTTGGGGGAGAAGCTGCGCCGCGACCCCGACGGGACGGGAGCCTGGTTGAAAGAGCATGCCGGAGAGTTCCGTGCCCTCTTTGCCGGCGGCGATTCCGGCCTGCCCAAATACATCGCCGAGTTGGCCTTCACGACCGCTTTGACGCCCGGCGGCGTGAACGCCGCTCGTACGCTGCTCACGGACTGCGTGCCGGAGGAACAGCGGGAGGCCGTTGCCAAAAAGGG
>DATGIR010000545.1:0-6963 GCA_035295605.1 Fimbriimonadaceae bacterium
TCACGGTCATCGCGACGCCGGGTCACACGCTGGGGCATGCCAGCCTGTACCTCACTCGGACTCGCACTTTGATTTCGGGTGACGCCTTGACGTCTTCAGAGGGCACGCTCAACGGGCCGATGGAGATGGCGACGCCTGACATGGCGACGGCGAGGGCTTCCGTAAGGAGGCTGGCGGAGATCGAGGTGAAGCAGATCGTGACGTATCACGGAGGGCTTGTCGATCACGACGCGACTGGGCAGCTGCGTAGGCTGGCTGCCGAGGAGTTTCTGAAGAAGGCGAAGGGCTGACGCGACCTTGACATGCGCCCCGGCTGTGGTCTGATGGTGGCGCGACGACTCGGATATCGTAGCGAGATGGAGAGCGAAAGATGCATCCGCAAAGTCGGTTTCGGGGCAGCGCTGTTCGCTTTTTTGGGGGCAACGGCCTACGTCACCGTGCAGCTTCTCCAGCTCCTCAAGTTGCTCCCGAATCCGCTGGACGAGATTCTCGTTTACTCAACCTCCCTTTTCATCGTCATCCCCTTCGTTCTCGCCATTCTTGCTCTCCACTACGTGACGCCAGAGGCAATGAAGTTCTGGACGCATGCAGCTCTTCTCTTCACCATCCTCTATGCTGTCTTTGTCACTGCGAATTACGTGGTCCAACTCGCGACCGTGATCCCGGCGACACTCGAAGGCAGAGCAGATGAGGTCAAACTGCTGCGTCAAACGCCCCATTCGATGTTTTGGAACTTCGATGCGCTCGGCTACATATTCATGGGCCTGGCGATGCTCATCGCCGTCCCCGTGCTCGAGAAGCGGGGTTCCCAGAAGTGGGTCCGGCTCTCTTTTCTGGCAAACGCACTCGTAACGCCTCTAATCAGCATCGTCTACTTCTATCCCGTCTACTCGGAAAGGCTGCTAATGCTCGGAGCGGCGTGGGGAGTTACAGCGCCGATCGCGATGCTCATGTTGGCGCTGATGTTTCGCCACGAGCCCATTCCCAGCGAGCCGGTTCCTCGATGACGCGCTGCTCAATCGCGGTGCGTTCTCGTTGTTATGTTGAATCATCCTTATCAACCAGTACTGCGTCTGACCCACGATGACCATTCATGCACGGGACCATCTGGAAACCCTGTTCATATTGGACGGCCGACGACGCATTCTCTCGACCCGCGAACCCAATCCCAGTCGGGGGCCCGCGTTCATTCTGATTCGCCGAGCCGACACCTGCGCCTGGTCCATAGGCGCTGGGATAGGGGACGAGCAGGCAAGGGAAGTGACGCGACTGGCGCTTGACGAACACCCGACCGCTGATTTTCGGCGGCCTCCAAAACACCTTGAGGCGTACTTAGAGATCCTCGGCGGCGAATTCGACGTCGGCCCCGCTTTCGAGTTTCCCGAGTTCATGCCGCTCGTTGATGAGGTAGCAGTGATCGAAGACGCCGAACGGCTCCAAGCCTCTTTCAACGGCTGGACTGCCGATGAGCTTTCCGGAAGATCGCCTATCATGGCGGTCGTCGATGACGGTGTGCCGGTAAGCATCTGCTTCTGTGCGCGAGCGTCTGCGTCGATTGCCGAGGCCGGGGTGGAAACAGCCCCGGAATTTCGGGGTCGTGGCATCGCAGGATTGGTCACGGCCGCGTGGGCTACGGCGATCCAGGCGTCAGGCCGCACGCCCATCTACTCCACTTCGTGGCGCAACGGCCCTTCCCTGGCAGTCGCCCGTAAGTTGGGGCTTGTCGCCTGCGCGAGCTACTGGAACCTGTTAGAGAAAGTGGATGCGCGGGCCTCATGACGGGCGGGACGGATGGTTAGCGACGCGCCTAGGCTAAGTCGGGATTTTGGTTCAAGAGCGTGGTACTCCGGACGGGATTCGAACCCGCGATCTTCGCCGTGAGAGGGCGATGTCCTAAACCGCTAGACGACCGGAGCGACCGGGTGCAGATTATACCGGCCCCGCACCCCGGCTACACTTTCGGGAATGAGCAAGCAGATCGCCTGTCTCGCCCTCGGTGGGGGCCTCATCGCAGGCGCCTGCGCGCAGCCGACCTATACGTTTCACTACCACCCCCCGGTGGGAAAGGCGCTGCACTACACGGTGAAAAGCACGACGCGCATGACCGGCAGCAAGCCCACGTCGTTCGAGATGACGGGAGCGGTCACGACGACCGCGGTCAAGTTCGCCGGCGGCAAGTACACGGTGGTCACCTCCGTGGATCGGCTCGACTCCAAGGGGCCCGGCGCCGACCAGCTGAAGAAGATGCTGGTTGGGACCAAATCGACGATGTTGGTCGACGCCAACGGCAAGGTCGTCAGTTCCTCCGGCTCGGGT
Source organism: Fimbriimonadaceae bacterium (assembly GCA_035295605.1). GTDB lineage: Bacteria > Armatimonadota > Fimbriimonadia > Fimbriimonadales > Fimbriimonadaceae > DAIDHV01. Next base: position 2,317 of record DATGIR010000545.1, read on the forward strand.
GGTGCAGGTGGCATGCTCGGAGGGCTTAACGGGACCGAATCTTTGCCCCAGCACGCGGTGCGAGTCGGCGGGACCTGGTCTACGACCACCCCGATGGGCAAGTCCAAGCTAACGATGAATTACAAGCTGGTGCGGGTGGCGACCGTCGGTGGCGTCCAGATTGCAACGATTGCGGCAGCTCCGTCCGGCGTACCTGCGGGTGTCACTCAACGGACTACCATGCAGATCGAGGTCGCTACGGGGATCATGCGCTCCATGACGATGGACTCGAAGTCATACGTGACGATGGACTCGAAGACATCTTCCTCGCCATCGATGACGATGCACATGACGATGAAATTGCGCTAGGGCGAGACGACCGGCTTAAACAAGAACTGCCGAGCCGCCGGCACCTGATCCAGTTGGTGCGGACCTGCCTCCGCCTCGCCGGGAGGGAGGATCGTCCGCATCTCCCAGCGGCTTCCTTTCCACTCGAGAAGCTGGATATAGGTTCCGCGGTTCGAATACTTGACCGGCTCTAGGCCGGGTACGGGAAAGCCACCGGCCCGGTAGGGCAGCACGTCTGGCATGGCCTTGAGTGCCGCAGCGACGACCTCCTCCGGCTTTCGGCCGGCAAGGAAGTCAAAGTGGGTTTGCCCCTTCAGCGCCCTGAGGATGACCGTCGGCTGAAGGAGCTGGTCGAAGTACGCCTCTGAGGTGAAGTTGCCGGTGGTGGAGAAGAACAGGGTTCGACGGAGCGCGTGCAGGAATGCGGGGAAGGCGGCGGAGGCCACGGATCCCTCAATGAGGCTGCCATCGTAGCCCTTGGCCCACGTCGCCTCGGAAGCCTGGAGATAGGGTTTGAAGTAGCGCCAACTTTCATCATGCTTGGCGATCGACTCGACGGCTCGCCCCAAGTCGGCGGCGCGGAGCTTGTTGGTTCCGAACGGGCGGGGATCGCCGCCCTGGAGCGCGGCGAGGATCTCCGTGTTTCGAAACACCTCGCCCCAGACGGGAGTGTCCCCGTTCGGCCACCAGCCCACCGGTTTGTTGTTCCAATTGACGAAGAGCCCCGATTTGGGATTTCGGGCGTGGGGCATGAGGTCGGCCGGGATCATGCCCCGCCAGTCGTTGGCGGGCGTGGCCGGCGTCGGCAGGCGTGGGTCGAGGTTTGGCTGACGGATCGGAACCTTGCCCGCATACCGGTATCCGGTTTCACCGTCGGCCAAGGCATAGAAGAAGTTGAACGACATCGGCACTTGGGCGATGAGCCGATCGATTCGGCTCCCTGAGGCTTGCGCGGGGAGCCTGAGAAAGGCCTCGATCGTCGATAGCTCGTGCCCGCGGAACGCGGAGCGCAACGCAAAGACCCCGGCGCCCGTTTTGATCACGACCGGCCCGAATGCCGTCCGGCTCTGAACGATCGTGACATCGGGCTGCCCCTTGACGGGCACGCTGATCTCCACCTTCTTCAGTGGGAGGTGTCTGCCGTCGTAGTCGTACTGTCCGGGTTGGCTGGAGCCGAACGCGAAGATATCCTCAACGTCGGCCACCCCGCTGGTGAGACCCCACGCGAACTTGGGGGTTGCCCCGATCACGACCCCCGGGACTCCGGGAATGTCCATCCCTCGAACCGTGAGGTCAGGCGCGCGGAGCGCAACCTCGTGGACGATCGACGGATTGGTGTGACCCATCTGGGGTCCGGAAAGAAGCAGGACCTTACCGGTGGCTGAGCGCATAGGGCTGACTACCATGCAATAGCTGCCGGTATAGAACGGCACCGCGAGCTGTTCGGCTGCCTTTCGGCTAACGGTCCGTTCGGCAATCTGCAGGCCGGGAAGCAGCTCGAAGATCGTCGTCTTCGGCAGGGCATCGAACTGTGCCTTCGTGCCTGCCGCGGTCGGGATCGGGAACGCTGGGGGCCGCGGGACCAAGTCGTCCGAGGGCGAGATCGTCGGGGTTGCCTTGGAGTCTTGCAACCAGGAGAAGTCGTCCATCAGGGCGAAGGCCCTATCGCCGACTTTGGGTCGCGCTCGCAGATACTCGAGGATCAGCAGGTCGCGAATCTCGCCGGCGCCGCCCCGGCCGAATTGCCGAAGCATGTGAATGGCGATCGCGGCGGAGTCGTGGGCCGTCCACGGCTTCGGGATGAAGCCGGCCTTGCCATAGCCCTCCGGCAGCTTGCCGGCGGACTTGGCCTGCGCGATCCACTCGTTCACGCCGCGGGCATAGGCGTCGAGCGCCTGCCGGGCGGGCTTGCTCAACGCCGCGACTTGCCCGTCGATCTCGTTCGGGGTGTATCCGAGGGTCAGCACCTCCTTATCCGATGGAAGGGAGGTAGGACCGAGGATCTCGGCCAGCCGGCCCTCGGATAGGCGGCGGGCCATCTCCATCTGCCAGAGCCGGTCCTGCGCGACCGCAAAGCCTTGACCCTCGTAAGCGGCAACCGCAGACGGCGCCTTGATGCTCGGAACCCCGAACCCGTCACGGGCGACCATGTAGTTAGGCGCGATGGCGACGGCGGCGACGACGGGGACCACGCCCCATTCTATCGTTGACATGGTCTTACCGGCTCAGGCGTCGGAACACGCCCAGCGAGCGCGGAGAGACGATCCGCAGCACCAAGTAGACGATCGCGCCGAGGATGAGCAGGGGGAGCACCACCGAGAAGACCACCCCGACGATGCCCGCGAGTAGCGCCAGCGCGAGTTTCAGAACCAAGAACGCGGCGAGCGCTCCGGCGGCGATACCGATTGCCACTCTAAATGGAAACATCATGTTTAGATTCCTTGAAGTCCGTTGACCTCGTGGTTAAGATTCTACAAGACATTCTTTCAGAAATGTCAATATTCTTAAACCATTCCGCCTAAAGTCCTAAAATTTATTTAGGAGCGGGTTGTGAATCTTGCATGAGTCGGCAAATGCCTACGCGCCCGCACCGCGTTGCGGCGACGGGGAGAAGAGCAGCTTGTGGGCGGAGCGCCGACGAGGAGTGACGCTCCGCCGGGGGTTTAGGGCAGAATTCGACGGCCGCCCGTGAGCGACCGGGGCCGGAAGACGCGATAGAGTCCGTATCCGAGTCCGACAACCAGAAGAACCGGGAGCGCCGCGTAGACGAGAGCCAGGACCCAGTGGATCACCCCGAAGACGAGGTGAAGGGCCAACCAGATGGCGACGATCGCGAGGACGGCTCCGACGATGACCTTTGCAGGGCTGTTCATTTTCAGAATCCTTATCCAAAAGGGTGGATTGATTTAGATTTTACAATCAATTCTCCCAAATAGCAATAGTTTGTACAAGTTTGGCATGAGAAGTAGTTCCAATCTGAAGTAAAGTCTGGGCATGGCCTTGCCGGTCTATCACGCCCACCCGCCCGCAGAGCGGCTGTCGCAGCCCCTCCGGGTGAACGTAGACCTCTTGGAGAAATGGCTGGTCGCCTTTCTACGCGACGAATGCACCCGGCGCCGCGGGATTTCGAAGGCGGTTTTGGGTTTGAGCGGCGGGGTCGACTCGGCCGTCGTCGCCCACCTCTGCGCGCGCGCGTTCGGACCCGAGAACGTCTTCGCGTACCGGATGCCGTACAGGCTGTCGTCGAGCGAGAGCCTCGACCATGCCCAGCTCGTGGCGGATGGGTTGGGAATCACCCCTTTGACGGTTCCGATCACGGAGATGGTGGACGGCTATCTCGCGGCCTTACCCGGCCCGGCTTCGCCGCAGCGCCTAGGTAACGTCTGCGCGCGCTGCCGGATGATCGTGCTGTTCGATCAGGCTGCAGAGCACGGGGCGCTGCCGATCGGGACTGGAAATAAGAGCGAACGGCTGTTCGGCTACTTCACGTGGCACGCGGACGACTCGCCGCCGATCAACCCGCTGGGCGATCTCTTCAAGACCCAGGTGTGGGCGCTTGCCCGCGGCTTGGGGGTTCCGGATGTGGTTGTGGAGAAGCCGGCGACGGCCGACCTCGTGAAAGGGCAGACGGACGAGAGCGACTTCGGGATCACCTATGCCCACGCCGATCCGATCCTGCATTACCTGACGGTGGGCTATCCCAAGGCAAAACTGATCGCGATGGGCTTTCCCGAGCAGGAAGTGGAACTCGTGTGGCGGCGGGTTGCCGGAACCCACTGGAAGCGGCGCCTCCCCACGGTCGCGATGCTCAGCAACAGCGCGATCGGCGAGTACTACCTGCGGCCCGTCGACTATTAGGCGACGCGCAGCGTGGTTCGGACCCTCCCGGCCCGCTCGTGGTGCACTTCGACCTCATACTCCCCGGCCTTTGAAACGACCCACTCGAAGACGGCCACGTCGGAAGTGTCGTCCATGTGCCAGCCGAATCCGCTCGTGGCGATGTGATCCCACCCGACGAGCTGGCCCTCCTCCTGACGCAGCTTGCCGCTGACCAGCCAACCGGGCACGCTCGAGCCGGCGCCGCCGTGCGCTTCACCCGCCCTTCCGATTTCGGCCACCACTCCGCGGCAGAGCTTGTTCTTGAGCGCGGACTTCGTGACGTTGGTCGGGAGCCAGCCCGTGTTCTGCACGGCGACCCGCAGCCGCCAGGCCCCGGTGCCGGCCGGCTCGACCCGGGACTCGCGAACCTCGAGCTTGGGAGAGGCAAGCGCCTGCCAGATGACCCAGTCCGCGAAAGGCGCGACCTCCTTTTCGAGGAAC
>DATGIR010000546.1:0-7725 GCA_035295605.1 Fimbriimonadaceae bacterium
ATCCGGATGCTGGACGCACAAGGCAAGCAGTCAGACTTTGCCAAGGTGCCGTACCAGGACATGAGCCTGGCCCCGTTCGGCAGCAAGCTCTTGATCGGCGACCGGCGCGGCAAGACGGTCTTCACGTTCGACACCGAGACCAAACGCTCTACTCAGCTCCTGAAGCTGGATGAGATTCGCATGGAGCCCAAGAGCGTGCCGCCCGACAGCCTGCTGCGGCTGGGAACGCTCAACAGCATCGGCTCGGACGGCAAGACGGTCTACCTCGGCATCGGCGCCGGCTTCTCGAGCGCCATCTTCCAGGTCGATCCCGCCTCGAAACGCGTGCTCAACCGCCAATGGGCGGGCAGCCCCGATCCGCACGACATCGCCTTCGGGGACGGTTCCGTCTTCGTGCTGAACCCGCAATACAGCGAAGTCCGGCGCTTTTCGGAAGACCTGCAGCGGACCAGCCACAAGTTCGATACCGAAACGAAAGGCTCCTTCGGCATGGCGATTCAGGGACAGAATCTCCTCTTCCTCCACCCGGACGGGCAGACGCTGCTCAGGCAGAATCCCGACCCAAAGTTTCTTCTGAAGTCGACGCTCAACTCGAGCCTTGTGCTGGCGACCAACCCGCGGTTCATCAACCGCGCTTGGATCAACCCGGGAATCATCAACCTCCTGCTGCCGCAGAAGTACGCGGTGCTCATCTGCGGCGACAAGGCCGAGGACTTCGCCGGCGAGTGCTTCTGGAACGACACGATCTGGATGTACAAGCAGCTCATCAACAACGGCTACTCGGCGCACAACATCTTCGTGTGCTATGGCGACGGCGCCGACTACCATTCGGCGAACCCCTTCTACCAGTACTCGCACAACATCGTGAACTTCGCGGGGACGTACAACGCGGTGGCCCAGCTGTTGACCGGCCTCAAGAACGGCGACGCGACGAACCACATTCCGGCGATGCGATCGCAAGACAGCCTCTTCGTCTGGACGTTCGACCACGGCGGGACCTGGGGCCTCGGGCAGGATTACATCTACCTTTCGGGAATCGGGATGTCGGTTACCGACTTCGCGACCCGAGCGAATGCGATCCCGTATTCGACGCGCTCGATCTTCATGCAGCAGTGCTTCAGCGGCGGGTTCATCCCGGTTTTGCAGAACGCGACGACGTTCATCGGAACCGCGTGCAACGCGGCCCAAGAGGCGTACCCCGGCGGGGGAACCGAAAGCTACGGCGGCAAAACGTACAACCACGGCGGGTTCAACTACTACGTGATCGGCGCGATGGCGCATGCGTACCCGAACGGCACGCCGGTGAACGCCGACTCGAACCACGACGGCCACCGGTCGTCGCTCGAGTTGTATCAGTTCGCCGCCGCGAATAACACGTTGCCGGAGAACCCGGAGGACGCGAACCTGGGCTCGGTAGGCGCGAACTTCTGGTTCAAGTAGCAGCGGTCCTCAGCACGGTGCCGCGCTTCCCCCGTCGGAATTCATGTGTGCCACTGGCTTCAGCCAGTGCTGGTGCCGCGTCCTTCGTCGGTCCTGGTCCCCGCTGATCGCGCTCAGACCACCCGCGGGGCCGCTAACCTCGCGCAGGAACGCGCTCAAACAACGCGACCCCGGCGTAAGTAACCGTAGGCGCCGGTAACGCCCGGCGCGTCGTCCGGACGACGGACAGGCCGTCGACTACGCAACGTGGTTGACGCCCTCACCCAGTTCGCTTCGCTCACAGCCTCTCCCGGGGGGAGAGGAGACGCGGCGCTGGGCGTCGCCGGCGCCTACTCGGCGACGTGCGGGAGGGACTCGCACCACACGAGCGCTTCGTCCAGGCTTTGCGCCAGGTGCTGCTCCCGAAGCTGCAGGTCGATGTCCGCGCGGATGGTGGCCGCTTCCGACGTGCCCCCGAGGGTGGCCGCGTGCCGGCACAGCGCCATCTTCACGAAGGCTCGCTCCGCCGGGCTCTGGGCGTTCACCGTGAGCAGCCGGATGAGGTCGTGATGGGCGTCGCTCCAGCTTCGGGCCGCGCCCTGTTCAAAGGGAGCCGTCAGCCGATCCGCGAAGGTGTAGCCGTCGATGAGCGTTGCTTGGTGTAGGTCTCCCATACACCCCAATACGACCAATCGCCCGGCGAAGATGCGACGGTCCCAAATCGATAGATTCGCCCCGAAGCAAGCGTTAATTCGATATAAATGGAAAGTGACCGCGGGTCACATCACGGGAGTGTGAAATGAAAATCGTCGCCAGCCTCGTCGCCGTCACCGCCTTGCTCGTCGCCGCCGCGCCGGCCAAAGCGGCGCTGAACGCTTATCTCTTGGTCACCGGCGCCAAGCAGGGCAAATTCAAGGGCACCGGCCGGTCCAAGAGCGGGAAGATAGAGGTTTCCGACTTCCGGTACGGCATCGTCTCGCCCCGCGATCCCCAAAGCGGATTGCCGACCGGCCAGCGGATGCACAAGCCGATCATCATGACGATCTCGGCGGCGGACGGCCGCGAGTTCCAGACCGCGCTCAAGACCAACGAGAACCTGCCCGCGGTCCAAATCCTGTTTTGGCGCCCATCCTCCGCCGGCAAGATCGAGCAGTACGAGACGCTAAACCTGAAAGACGCGACCGTTGTGAAGATCGAGATGCGGAAATCGAGCGGCAGGCAAACATCGGATATGCAGATCACGCTGAACTACCAGAAGATCGAAAGCTCGTACTCGAGAGGCAAGGTCCAAGCCGCCGACGACTGGAAGCAGTAAGGCCGTTACCCCCGGGCGGGTTCGGCCATCGTTTCCCGGCACTTGGCCGCCAGGCCGGCCAAGTGGCCCTCGTGCTCCATGACCTGCGCCAGGTGCCGCATCCGCGAGGGTGAGGCGGTCGCCTTCATCTGATCCGAGTGCATATGGTCGTTCAGGAACCGGTCGTGCCCGCCGATATACTCCTCCAGGTCCGCGACTTCCGCCGCGGTCTCGCACCGCCGGCAGCAGTTGAGGGTGAACATGCGCCGCCGGCTGCTTCCGCCGAAGGCGGCGTGCATCAGGTTGTGGTTGAAGGCGACCACGTCCCCCGGCTGCGAGTTGAGCGGGATCGCCGGCACCTCGCGCGGCGCAATCCCCCAAAGCTCCAGCGCCTTTGCCGAGCGCCGGGCGGCCCAAGAGTTCTGGAGGTCCACGCGGTGCGAGCCGGGGATTACCCGCAGCGCGCCGGTGTCCCGGTTCACCGGGTCCAGGTACAGCGCGATCTTGATGAACTTGCCGACGGTGTGGAACCCGTCGCTGTGCCAGCCGGTGTCGCCCGAGTAGTAGTTGCCGTCGCTGCCCACGTAGTTGAAATCGTCGCCCAGCAGGCTCGCCGCCAGCCCCTCGACCTCCGGGTTGTCCAGCAACGCCGAGAGCCGCTCCCGCGAGTCGATGAACGGCACCACGCACGTGCGTTGGGTGGGGTCGTGGACCAACCCGCGGTCGGTGAACACCGCCTCGAATTCCTCGGTGATCCACCCGATCTCCCCGGCCAGCAATCCGGGCAGCACCAAGTACCCGAACGTGTCGAAGAAATCCACCTGCTGCGCGCTCAGCTTGTCCACAAGGTGATTGTGCCCCGCAAGCAGCTACGGCTTTACGCTCTCCTTCATATAGAGCTGCTCGCGCCCGTAGTAGCCGCTGTTGTAGAACAGCTCCGCCCGGCCGTCGGGCCGCACGTGGATGAACTGCCGCCAGAGGTTGTAGCCTTCGCCGGCGTCGAGGGCGCTCTTGGGGATGTCCTTCACCCACTCGATCGGCTCCGGATAGAAGTGCCACGCCTTCACCGGCCATGCCTCGTCGCACCAAGCAAAGCCGCCAAGGCCGGGCGGAGGCTCCTCGGTCCAAACCGCCTTGTTGCCGGGATCGGGCGCGGTGGGTGAGGCGTTCACCACCGCGACCCACCGGTGCCGAGCGCCGGGAAGGAGTTGAAGGCCGCCGACCCACCCGGAAGCCCAGTGGCCCGCCTGCTGGCACGGCTCGAGGATGACGCCTAACTTCGTCGCCACCTTCTCGCCCAATTTTTGCACCGCGACCGCCTGCGCCGAGCCGTACGGGCTGACCTGCCTCGGCTGCGCCGTCGCCGGATAGCCCATATAGAAGTAGAGAAACTCCTTGCGTTTGGGGAAGTAGTAGCCGGTCACGGCGTCGGTGTGCTTGGCGTCGAACTCGCCGGCGGCGCCAATCGGGATGATGGGCACCGGGTCGAACGTCCACGGCCCCGCAAGCAACTTCGACCAGGCTCGGAGCACCTGTTTGTGCGCGCCGTTGTTGCTCACCACCAGCAGGCAATAGCGGCCATCGATTCGGGCCGCCTGATTCGGGTGCTGCGGGTCCATCACGATGAACGGCTTGTGAAACCCGCCGACCGCGTCAGGGTTCGTGACCGGCAGCGGACCCTCGAACTTCCAATGCCCCGGGCCGAGATCGTCCTTGTCGAGGCAAACCGCTTGCCCGTGCCCTTCCGGCGTGTGGAAGAACACCATGCGCCAACCCCTGATTGCGGGATCCCAGACGATGCACGGGTCGCCGCTGACGCCTTCCTGGCCGGCGCTCTGCCGCCCCAGCACCAACCCGCGCCGTTCCCAACTCGACGGCACCGCGAACCCGTGTTTACTGCCTAACATCTGCCGCCCCCCATCCTCACCGAACGCGCTCGCCCATGAGCTAAAGACGACGGCCAGCACCCACGGAGCGATGCGTCGAGTATCCATCGCCGAAAGTATAGGAGGTGCGGCCCGCTAGGCCGGCTTCTTGAAAATCGCGACCGCCTGAATGTTGGTGCCGTTTCCCGCGGTTTGGGGCGTGTAACCCGCCGACTGCTGGGTCTGCGCAACGCCCGGTTGCTGCCCCCAGGAGAAGCGCGACGCTGACGGCATCACCGAAACGAGCTCCCAACCCTGCTGACCGAGGGAGTTCATGCTCACCTTGCCGGCTCCGTAGAAGTCCGGGCCGACGATCTGCACCATGTATTGCCACTTCTCTACGAGCGGCCGCACAACCGGCGCCGAGAGGCTTGGCGACTGCTGTCCAACCCCGGTTTGGCCGGCCGCGCCCTTCTGCCCGGCGGCATGCAGCAAATTGGTCGATGCGAGAACGGCGAGAGCCAGGGCGAAGCCCCACGTAACGGCGCGCTTGGGATCCATAGCGCGAGTATAGGAGGTTCCTGGAGAGCGGGCCGCCATAATTCGTTCGAAGGGCCAGTGCCCAGCAAACACCTGCGAGATGATTGGACGCACCGCGGCATACAGCCTGAGCCTAGCGATCTTCGCCGTCTCGCTCGGCATCGCGAGGCAGAGCGAGCCCGCCCTGCCCAAGCAGGCCGCGACCGTCCTCCAGACCAACTGCCTCAAGTGCCACGACGCGGCGAAGAAGACCGCCGGGATCGACCTGAGCACCCGCGCCTCCGCGAGCCCCGTCCTCGACGACCAGGCGCCGATGAACGGGCGCCTCATCCGCGCCGTCACCGAAGGCCGGATGCCGCCCAGCGGCAAGCTCGCCGAGCAGAGCGTCGACATCCTGAAGGAGTGGGTCGCCGCCGGCGCCAAATATCCGGCCGGGAAGCTCGTCGCCCTCAACCCGGCGATGTTGCCGCTCTGGTCGTTCCAGCCGGTGCGACCGCAAGCCGTGCCCAAGACCCGGTTCGACAAGCTCTCCGCCAATCCGATCGACCGGTTCGTCTTCGAAAAGCTCGCCGCCAACGGACTCGCCCCCGCCCCGCCCGCCGACAAGCTCACCCTCCTTCGCCGGGTGAGCATCGACCTCACCGGCTTGCCCCCGACCCCGAAAGAAGTCGGAGCGTTCCTCAAGGACCGGTCACCGAACGCCTACGCGAAGGTGGTCGACCGGCTCCTGGCCTCGCCCGCCTACGGCGAGCGATGGGGGCGGCATTGGCTGGACGTGGTGCGTTACGGCGAGAGCGACGGCTACGAGCGGAACATCATCCGCACGAATTCCTGGCCTTACCGCGACTACGTCATCCGGGCGTTCAACCGGGACCTGCCCTACACCGAGTTCGTCACCGAACAGCTTGCCGGCGACGCGGTGGGTAAGGGCGATCCGAAGATGGAGGCGGCGACCGGGTTCCTGGTCGCCGGGATCCACGACACGGTGGGCAACGCCACCGAGGAGGGCACCCGCCAGCAGCGCATCAACGACCTCGAGGACATCACCTCGACCACCGGTGCCGCGTTTCTCGGCCTCACCGTCGGCTGCGCGCGCTGCCACGACCACAAGTTCGATCCGATATTGCAAAAGGACTTCTACCGCCTGGCGGCGTGCTTCGCCGGGGTTCGATTCGGGGAGCGCCCGATCGTCTCGGGCGCGGTCCTCGCCGAGACCGAGGCGAAGAAAGCCGAGCTCGCGAGCCAAGCCTTCAGGGCGGTGAACGCCCTGAACACGCTGGACGACGACGCCCGGCGCCGGCTTTCACCGAACCCGGGAGCGCGCCCCGCCGTCAACGCGCGGCGCAACGTCGATACATTTGCGCCCCAAACCGCGCGCTTCGTCCGCTTCACCGTGCTCGCAACCCGAGACGGCGCAGAGCCGTGCCTCGACGAGCTGCAGGTCTACGGCCCCGACTCCGCCGAGGACCTCGCCCTTTCCTCGAACGGCGCCAAGGCGAGCGCCTCCGACGTGCTGCCGGGGGTGGAGTTCCACAAGATCGAGCACCTGAACGACGGGCGCCTGGGCAACGAGTACAGTTGGATCAGCAACAAGCGCGGCTCCGGATCGGCGCAGATCGCGCTGCCCGCGGCGCGCAAGATCGACCGGGTGATCTGGAGCCGCGACGGCGCCGAAATCCCGAAGTTCGACGACCGGCTGCCGACGAAGTACCGGATCGAGCTCTCCTTGGACGGAACCGAGTGGACGACCGTTTCGACCGAAATCGGCCGCGCCGAGAAGGCCGGCCAGGACTACGTCCACCCCGAAGCCCTCGTCAAAGCGATGACCCCCGCCGAGCGGGCGCGACGCGCCGGGCTCCAGAGGACCCTCCAGGAGCTCCACGCCAAACGGGAGAACCTGGACGCGATGAACACCGCCTACGCGGGCCAGTTCACCATGCCGGACCCGATGTTCGTGCTCCGCCGCGGCGACGTGATGCAGCGCGGCGAGCCGGTCACGCCCGGCGCGCTTTCGCAGATCAAATCGCTTGCCTGCGACTTGGAAGGCCCGAACGACACCCAGGAGCCGGCGCGTCGCCTCGCCCTGGCCCGCTGGATCGGCAACCCTAAGAACCCCCTCACCCCCCGCGTCATCGTCAACCGGATCTGGCACTACCACTTCGGCCACGGCATCGTGGGCACCCCCAGCGACTTCGGCCGAAACGGCGAGAAGCCCTCCCACCCCGAGCTCCTCGACTGGCTGGCGAACGACTTCGTGACCCACGGGTGGACGATGAAGCGCCTCCACCGGATGATCGTCACCTCTTACACCTACCGCCAGAGCGGGGCGCTGAACGCGAAGGCGGTGAAGGCGGACGCGAGCAACCGCCTGCTTTGGCACATGCCGCTGCGCCGGATGGAAGCCGAGGCGCTGCGCGATTCGATTCTCGCCACCAGCGGCAAGCTGGACCGGCGGATGGGCGGGCCGGGCTTCCGGCTGTTCAAGTACAGCGAGCTGAACGTGGCCACCTACGACCCGCTCGAACAATTCGGGCCGGAGACCTGGCGGCGCAGCGTGTACCGGGCTTCGGCCCGAGCCATCCGCGACGACCTGCTGGAGAACTTCGA
>DATGIR010000547.1:0-5194 GCA_035295605.1 Fimbriimonadaceae bacterium
GACGCAGGCGACACGCCAGAAGGCAGGAACTGACCGGCGCAGGATCGATGCCCGAGGCGGTTCCGCCTCCGTATACACAACCCTCCTCCGGCCGAACCACACGGGACAAATGATCCCTGCGCCTATTCTGCGCACCTAGCAGGCCGCTACGTCGCCGCTCGCGCCACCGTTCGCTGCGGCACACCCCCTACAAGGGGCAGCACTCCCGGAAGAGCCGGCTACGGTGCCTGGCGGCTTTCGGTACACATCCCCCGAAACCGCCAAATACCCAGCTTCGCAGACGCCTCCACCGGGGCGCCACCCCTTGCAGGAACCTCCGCGCCTTCACTCCGGCGCTCCCAGCATCTTCGCTAGCGAGCGGCCGCATACGCGCTCACGATCGGGATTTATTGCGATGCATAAAGTCAAATAAAGTCGTCCAAACCCGAACACGAACCTTCAAACGAACCTGAAAACCGGCATCCGCTCAGGCTAACAGGCTTTAGACTCGGCGCCTGGATGCCCGCATGATCGCGTACATTGAGGCATGGACTGGCACTCTGTGAATTGGACCCAAGTGATCGCCCAGGCGGTGACCGTGCTCGTTGGCGGGCTCGCGGTCGGAGCCATTCTCGGCTTGCAGCGATTCCAGCTCGAAAGACATGCTCTGATCGCTCAACGTCGGCGACAGGTCCGGCTTTCGAAAGCGGACCATCTTGACTCCCTAATCGCCTTCCTCGTCCACGCGCTCGCTCTAGGTGGAGGGATCTACAGCCTCAATCAGTTGAAGGAGTCGAACGACCCCGCCGCGAAGCAAAATGCCCTCGACGAGTTGGCAACAGTTGCTCCGCAGTACAACCAAGCGTTCCGCGATGCCATCGTCGAGGCTGAGAGGTACGGAATGCTGCCCGACGACGCTCGGCTCGGGGACCTTCACCTCAACGCCTACGTAAGCACAATTCTGGAACACGGTCTTGACCGGTGCTTGGGCGGCCAGGACTGGCACGCGTTCGCCAGCGCTCGCAAGAACATTTGGGCCCTGATCGAGGATCTCAGGGCGCTATCGGCCCACGAAGAGGCGGCCGGCGAGCAGGACGTCAAGCCCCTGAAGCGAAAGGAAGCGCCGCCCGAACTCGATTTGATCTGTTTGCCAAGGTTCGTGACTCTCCTTCCGAGAAGAACGCTTACGTCTTCCGACGTCGACACGTGGTTCTTGGAGGACCTCCAGGCTGCCGCAGCGGCCCAGGAACAGCATGCGAAGCGCCTCGCAACCAAGCCGAAGGAGTGACGCGCTCGGCGGACTTACTCCGGAAGCTCTGAACGCCCACCCTCAAAGTCAGCTACGGGGGGTGCAACGAGGGGCACCAGCTCATCCGGTATAGGGACCGGGTTTTGCGCCAACAGAGCTTGGAGATAAAGACCGAACCGGCCGCGGAACTCGCCCAGCGCCTGATAGAACACTATGTCGTAACCCATCCCGTGACGGTTCTCGGGGGACCACGTACGATGCGCAGCTTGCAACCGAGTCAGGAACTCCCGACACGGCCGCTGTAGGGCGACCAGGAACAAGCCTAACCCAGACTTCACATCCAGCCGCTGAGCCCGATCGCCAAGCTCTTGCCGTAGGCGCTCTACTGCCGATTCGCAGTGGTCAGGCAGTTCCGCCTCGTAGGGCTCGTACAGAACGCGGTAGTCAGCCAGCTTCAGCATCAGCCGCGACAACTCCTCGTTATCCGCGTCCGTGAGCTTGATCTCTTCGCTGAGCTTCAGTATTCCGAGGTTGAGCTCGACCTTAGCCACGGTCGATTGTAGCGCCGTCGCGCTGCCGAATGGGGCCCGGCTAGGAGTGAAGGCATACGTAGTAACCTCACCCCATGATCGAGGTCATCTTCGTGGTTCACGCGAGAGGGAAGGTCACGACGGGCGCTGGCACCGTCGAGGCGCTTCCGGAGCCCGGTCAGCTCATACAGATCAGGGGAGCCGACCATCGCGTCCTCGGTGTGATAACCACGATCTACGATGGCACCGTCCGTCTGCCAAAGCCCGAAATCGACGTCGAGCCGGTCCCCGACAACCGGCCTGAATCCTAGCTTTCCCGCTAGGAGCAAGTGTCGACACGCACCCTGGGATGAGTGCTACCATCCCGAAGTCGGGCGCGACAACGCAAGCACATCGGGCATCGACCAGGAGCCGAGCGAAGATGTGCGCCCGGCCCCCGAGCCATAAGCAGCCTTGAGCCGAGCCACGGGCCGTATGGATGGTGTCCACGATTACGTGGACTGGCTTTACACCCACCCAAGGTTCACACTAACCCAGGTGACCAACCTCTCGGCTCCAATCCAGGTGTACGGCGACGACACGTTCATAGTCGAGTTCACGCAGGGCAAGCCACTCAAGTTTGTGCTCCGCACACCAACCGAATCGCATCGCGTGGGGACCTGCCAGCCCTTCGGGGAGCACGCGATCTTCGAGGATGGCACCGAGGCCGTCGATACCGACAAGCGCGTCCTGAAACACGCTTACAAACAGTGGGCCAACAGACGCTAACGGATGACCCTCGCTTGAGCTTGGCTGGCTTAGCCGGTTCGCGGCTCCCCCGGGCCACGGCTGGCGTACCCTTGCTGCTCAGCAGGGACTGCGCCCGCTTCGCGGTCGATGGGTGGCGAGCAACCTCTAGAGCCCCGCGCCAAGCTAGCGCGAGCCCTACGCCAAGCCAGGGCGCCAGAATGGCTATTCAAGCGTAGTAACCTGCCCCAATGATCGAGGTCATCTTTGTTGTCCACGCTAGGGGCAAGGTCACGTCTGTTGGGGGAAGCCTCGATAACCTCCCGGAGATCGGCCAACTCGTCACAAAGAACGGACGCCAGCACAAAGTGCTTAAGGTGACACTTCACAAAGGGGTCAAGCACCCTAAGCCACTCCACCGGCCGATCGTGGACATTGAGCCCGTGCCAGAGAACCGGACTGAATCCTAGGTGCTGACGACGATCAGAGCGGGCGCATCAGCCGCGTTGGGTGGTAAATAGGCCTTCCGGCGTCCATGCCTCCAGACAGCTTCGAGTAGGTGGGCTAGTCAGCAGCGATCAGAACGAGCACCCTCCGGCCGCCCACGCGCCGTCCATGGCGCCCCGCTCCGGGCGCGGCTCCGGCCACCGCAGAAGGCAGCCCAGGAAAGGACCCACTACTCGAGGGGCAATTCCAATGCCCGCGTCCCCACCGCCCCACCCAGCCGTGGGCCTTTCCTGGGCTGCCGCAGCTTCCATGGCCTCCGCCTCTCGTCCTCGCGGGCTGGCAGCGCCCCTTGCCCTCCGTGGCAAGGGGCGCCCTGCCAGCGGGTACGGGGTGCGCAGCGGATCCCGGAAGGAAGCGCCGCTCCGCGGCCCGACTCACTCGGCTGGCTTGGCTCGTTCCGAGTCGAACTTCGCACCGCACTTCTCACACTCGGCTAACCCTTCAAAATCATCCGGGACAACCAAAATCGCTTCACACAGCGTGTTCGGGCAGTGGACGCTTCGACCCGCCTCGCAGACCACGGTAGCTCTCGAGATGTCAAAACGAGTGCTGCACGTCGGGCAGGTCGCCTTTTCTCCTGCGGTCCCCCAAATCGAAATCATCTCACCGCATTGCCCGTCAGGGCAAATAACCCTCGTGGCTCGGCCACTCCCACCCCTGGCCACAGGCAAGGCAGAAGTGGGGGAGGGCGCCAGCTGCGGCAGGACGCTCTGGGGTAGCCGCCCGTGGAGGTCCCAGCCAGCGTTGCACACTTCGCACGTTAACCGGTCGTGGGTTTCGTAGGGGATCACCGGAACAAAGAACAACGTGAACCAAACCCGCTTCCGGAAGTGCCTGAACCGGGTGACATTGCGGCAGTTCGCGCAGGGCGCGGGGCCATAGCGCCCGAGCGGATGGACAGTGGTTCGTCCCCAGCCGAAGATGAACACGCTAGCGCCCCGCCATTACTGCCCCTCTTTCTCCAAGACCGGGGGGAAGCATTTCGAGCATGGCGTGAGCCCCTTGTCGACAGCTTCTTGGAGCGTCATCGGGATCCTGCTCTTGCTCAGATAGGTGCAACCGTCGACGTGATACTTCTTTCCCGATCGCGTGCCGTACACGACGGCTGCCGCAGCACCGGTCGGGCTCACCCGGTTGCCACATCCGGTTCCCATCACCACGAGCAACACCAACAGCAGCGAACCGCGGCTTGAAAGTGCCTTCAACTCTCCCTCCTCCTATTGCTTCGTCAAATCTTCCGTCAGTCCGACCTGGACGCCACCCTGAACCTGGATGGCGTTGCCTAAGAGGTGGCCGTTACTGGCGATGCTGCCGGTGCCCGTCACACTGGAGTTCGCGGTGCCCGGGTATGAGACAGTCGCGCTTAGGGCGCCGGCGTTCGTGATCGAGCCTGTAAACGTGCCGTTTGTGCCTGAGTTGTTGTCGTGGGTGCTTCCCGTTATCTGCCCGTTTGTGTCAATGGTGACATTGGTTGTCCCAGAGTCCGGAATCGACGGAGCATTCCAAGTCCCCACCCATGTGCCCGCGAAGGGGCTTGGCGTCGATGATCCACCGCTGCCCCCACAACCGGCCGAGCTAAGCCAGATGCACCCAACGAGACCCAAAATCGTACTGATTCTCATAATTCCCCGAGCGACTACGGCGCCCGGTTCAATATAGCGCAACTGTCAGTAAGTTACAAGCACTAAGGGTGCCACTTTTGGCCGTGGGTAAGCACTCTCGAAAGTCGTTGTCGAGAGGCGAGCAAGACCGGATTCGGGCCGTGATTGCCGAGGCGCGATCTAAGGCCGGCATCTCGCAACGCGAGCTATCCCGTCGACTTCGTGAGACCCCGCCCTACATTTGGTCGATCGAGCGCGGTGAACGCACGGTTGACGTTGTCGAATTCATCGACATAGCCGCCGCCCTCGGTCAGGATCCCCTCGAGTTGTTCTCCCAGGTCTTGAAGTTGCGGCCATAGCGCCGAGTGCGCCCAGTTGCCGGACGCCTCCGGCGGGACTGCATTTCCCCCTTCCCGCCCCTGGAGCTGACTACGCTGCTGACGGTGGCCACTTGCCAATCAACGCATCCTCCTCCGGATACTTCTCCTTGAACCAGGCATCGAATTCCGCTGTGCTCATGAGCCTTTGAACTACGCGCTGCTCTCCCTTTAGCTTCAGAGCCCAAAAACGAGCCGTACCGGCACGTTCGCCTCCCCGGCCCG
>DATGIR010000548.1:0-2447 GCA_035295605.1 Fimbriimonadaceae bacterium
TGCCCCTGAATGTCTCTGCCATGATCGACCGAACTGAGCACCATGACGCCGCTCTCGTGCGGTTCGAAGGTCCAAGTCACCTGGGTGCGCGGCCACCGGATAGAAATGCTCTTGTAGGTATTGATCGCGGCGCCCGGGACCATCCCGACGTCGTAAGTTGCGTTGCTCAGCGACTTTCCCCACCCGGTCGCTTCACCCTTCTCGTTGAACTGCGGCTCTATCAGCTCCTGTGACTTGTTCGGGTAGGTCAGCGTAACCGGCTCCCACTTCTCCGCACCGCTGGGGAGCTTGATAATCAAGTCATAGTTGTGGACCCAACCGTAGGGCAGCCCGGGTGAGCGTTTGCCTAGCTTGGCCAGCTCGGAGCGGTAACTTCGAACGAACATCGCATCCGGGCAGAGGACCTGGCGGTCCATGTAATCCGGCGCGGTCACATAGCTAAGTTCTCCGGTCCGCAAGTTGACGATGAGCCCATTGTCGCCTGCCCGCGATCGGGAGACGCTCCAGTGCCGGTCGTGAATGATCGGCAGGCCGCCATAGTCGGGCGAGAAAGAGATTCCCGCGATCGACCCGAGAAAGCTCGTCTCATCTTTGAGTTCGGCCATCGGGGGCAGCGTGTTCGGGCGAACGTCGCCCTGGGTCATCGCAAGCAGAAGAAGGGAAGGTATCACTGGCCTGAACCTGTTGTACCGGACTGATTAGGGTCCCCGGTCGAATTTGCCGGAGGCTGGGGCGGACCGCCCGGATAACCGGGCTGGGGCGTCGGGCTGGACGGAACCGTCGCCGGCATCCCGGCGCTTGGCGGCGGTTCGGGGGGCTGATTCGATCCGCTTGGAGCCCCCGGCATGGTGCCGGGCTGCTGACTTACGGGAGGCTGATTGCCGTAGGCGGGGGTGCCGGGCATCACCCCCGGGCCCCCCATTCCGCCCAGAGGGGCCGGAACGGACCGCGCCGTTGCTGCCGACGGATTCGGCGCGACGACGCGAATCGAGCGCAGGATCTGCTCGGCCACCGGCCGGACGGCGTCGAACCGATCGCGGGGGGTTGTGAGCCGGAAGAAGTAAAGGTTCCCGTCCCGCATAAACATCACTGTCCACGTTCGCAGCATGGTCGGGCGGCCGTACTTAGCCGACTCGTCGCTGTCGAGGTATCGGGTGATGCACGGCCCGATCGGAAGCTCAAGACGTTCGACCGTGCCTTTACCTTCTGCCCGCAGCTTCCGTTCGACTGTGTCGAGTTCGGCGCGCTTCTCGACGTCGGCGAACATGACGATCGCGTAGGTGAACACCAGCGGCTTGATGCCTTCCGGCGAACTGTCCATTGCAAAGAGGTTTGGCGTGACGCCCTGTGTCTGAAGCATCAAGTGGACGGAGGCTGCCCCCGGCACGGTCCGACGCACCTGATCGAAGAATGCCTGAACCTGCGCTTGATCCGTCGGATCCCAGCTGAGCCATGCTCCCGGAAGGTCCATCGAGACGCCCGACACGGGGTCCTGAACCCGGTGCCAGCCGGGCTGGAGGGCAGGAGGGGGAACGTCGAACGCGATCCAGCCGTGGGGATGAGGATCGGGCTTGGCGCACCCTGATAGGACAAGGGCAATCAACGCCGGGAAAATGAGAGACCGCCCACGCCCAGCCATGGAACAGTATGGCTGTCGAAGGTTAACGAAGTAACCGCTGCTCGGGAGTGGATTCAGGCTCGACAGGTAACCTCCTGCCCGCCCGATGTCTCGAATTCTCACCAGCTTGCCCGTCGGCGAACGCGTCGGCATCGCGTTTTCGGGCGGCCTCGATACCTCCGCCGCCGTCGCGTGGATGCGGGAAAAGGGCGCCTTTCCCTACTGTTACACCGGGCTTCTCGGCCAGTACGACGAGGACGACGTGGAGAGTGTGCCGGCCCGCGCCAAACAGTACGGCGCCGAGGCCGCGCGCCTGGTCGACTGCCGCGGCGAGATGGTGCGAGAAGGGATCGCCGCCCTCCAGTGCGGCGCGTTCCACATTCACTCCGGCGGGAAGACCTACTTCAACACCACCCCCATCGGCCGGGCCGTGACCGGAACGATGCTGGTCCGTGCGATGGCGGAAGACGGTGTCGACATCTGGGGAGACGGCAGCACCTACAAGGGAAACGACATCGAGCGCTTCTACCGGTACGGGCTCCTTGCCAATCCGAACTTGCGGATATACAAGCCCTGGCTGGATGTCGCGTTCGACCGGGAGTTGGGCGGCCGTAAGGAGATGAGCGAGTTTCTCGAAGCCCGCAAGCTGCCCTACCGCGCGAGCAAGGAGAAGGCGTACTCGACCGACGCGAACATTTGGGGCGCAACCCACGAGGCGAAGGACCTCGAGTTCCTGAAGAACGGGCTGAACATCGTGCAGCCGATCATGTGCGTCAAGTTCTGGGATCCGGCGGTTGAGGTCAAGCCGGAGACCGTCACGGTCGAGTTC
>DATGIR010000549.1:0-20539 GCA_035295605.1 Fimbriimonadaceae bacterium
GAAGCTGTAAAGGCCGAACGGGCCGCCACGGTCGGAGATGAAATAGATGCGGTTGCCGACCCACATCGGGAAGCGGTCGTTCGAGTTGTTTCGGGGAACCTTCGTGACCGTCGAGTCCGAAAGGCGCCCGATCCAGATCGGGAGGGTGGCGCCGCCGCGGTAACGCTTCCAGGCCTGCTGCGGCCCGCCGGGAACGTAGGCGAGCTGGGATCCGTCGGGCGAGAAGCTGCCTTCGTTCGCGGCCGGGAAGGGAAGCTCGGTGGGAACGCCGCCGCCCGCCGGGACCGTGTAGAGCCGGAAATAATTGGTATCGCTGCGGTATCGCGAGCGGAAGAGCACCGAGTTTCCGTCCGCCGTCCAGCCGACCGCGATGCCGGGCACCGGCGTTAGCCGGTGCGGAGTTCCACCCTCGGCCGGGATGACGTAGGGGCTCCCGCGGCCGTCGAAGTCGCCGGTGAAGGCGATCCGGCTCCCGTCCGGTGAGAAGGTCGGACCGAAGGCGGCGCCGGCCTCGTTGGTCAGGCGGGACGCCTCGCCCCCCTCCCGGGGAACGGACCAGAGATTGTCCGCGAGCTGAAACACGATATGGGTCCGGTTCATGGTCGGGTGGATCATGAGCAGGGGCCCGCTCTGAGCCTGGGAGTGAAGCAGGAACCCGAAGACGAGGCTGGTCAGCATGGGGTGGCCCATTATGTTCAGGTACTTGCAATTGGTTGCATGCAGTTCCGCGCCTGGCGCTGCGCCCACCACGTATCCTTCGGTTGTGCTCAGCTCCACCGCGATCTTCGCCTGCACCGACATCGAGGCAACCTTGGCCTATTACAAAGATGTCCTCGGCTTCAAGACCGATTGGACCTGGGGCGACCCGCCGACCTTCGGCTCCGCCTCGATGGGAGGGGTCACTCTCATGTTCGGTCTCCAGCCCGAGCTGGCGGAACGTATACGCGGCCACACGCACTGGGTCAAGGTGGACGACGCAGACGAGCTGTATCGCCTCCACACCGGGAACGGCGCCCAGTTCGTCTCGACGATCGAGGACAAGCCATGGGGGGTGAGGGAGTACGTCGTCGAGGACATCAACGGCTACCACTTGCGGTTCGCCGGCCCGCCCCCCGGCAGCCCAACCAAGTCCCAGCCTTTCCCGGAGGGTGTGACCATCGAACGAAACGGGCCGACGCCCGAAGAGTTTCTCAGGGTTGCCGGCGCCGCCTTCGGTTACCGGGAACCGTCCCCGGGTCTTCTGGAAGGCAGTTGGGGCGCCGTGGTTGCTCGCTCGCCCGGCGGCGAAGCCATCGGGGTGCTGCGCATCATGTTCGACGCCCCCGGTTGGTTCAGCGTTTGGGACGTGGCCGTCGAGCCGGAATGGCAGGCCAGGCGAATCGGGACCGCCATGATGAAGGAGGCGGTGGCCATGGTTCATGAGGCATCTCCCGGCGCCTTCGTGTACCTGTTCACGTTCAAGCACGGGTTCTACGAGCGCCTGGGCTTCACGAAGGAAACGGTTAGCATGCGCCGTGTGTAGCCGGGGTCCCGACGGAAAGTGACCAAAAACTTGGTAAATAGTCCCCCCCCCGCCCCCGGGTAGAAATAATAACGTATATTGTCTGTGAATGTGGAGTAAAGCTGCTATTGCCTTGAGCATCATGAGCTCGGTCCTTATTGTGGTGACTCTAATCATGCAGCGCGATCCTCCCTCTCTCACGCCCAGGGAGCTTGTTGCGATTGCTGCGCGCGATGATCCGCCAATCGGAGCTCCAGCTCCGGCACGGCTGAAGTCGCACTTGGGCACTAATCGGAAGCTTGTTGTGTACCTGCCGGAGTGTTCAGGCTGTAATCTGGGCGAGGCCCTGCCGCCGAACCTACCGGCTTCCCTTGACTCCGCCATATTCGTGAAGAGGACCGCCGAGCAGATTCCCTCAGCGGTAGCGAGCCGAGACCTCGTGATAGACATCGACGGCGATATTCAGCGTCGTCTGAATTCCTTCGGTGCTCCCCGAATCTTCCGATTCCAATCGGGACGGCTATCCGAACTTCAGAACCTCGATGAGAGCTGGGCCGATTACCTCGCTAGGTCGACCCGATGACCGGCTCAGCCCGGCGCTCAGGGTTCACGATGGTTGAAACGGTCACGGTCATTTCCATCATCGCCATCGTTGCCGCCATAACCTACCCAGTAGTAATCAAAGTCAAACGGTCGGGTCGGACTGCCCAAACCATCCAGAACATGCGGAGTCTCCAGGTTGGCGCGATCCTGTATCAGGCAGACTACGCCGGTACTCTCGCAGGCACGCCGGAAGCCATGGGGCTTCCTCCCATGTTCGGGACTGTGCGACCCTTCCCTGGGTCGCAGGCCTACCTCGCCGCCTGGTACAAGGAAATGAAGTCGCCCTTCGGTGACAAGGGTCGGGATTACAACACCTTCGCCATTCCGTCCGCCGTCGACCGATTGCCGGTGCCTTGGGCGGAGTGCACTCAGTCCGTCGGGGAGCGCTGCATCCTTTACTGGGATCCATTCGAGCCGGGTAGGGACCCGGTTTCTGGCGCGTGGGTTTCCACGGAAGATCTCGATCGCAAGCGGCTTCATGGGGTGGCGCTTGCCGGCAATCTCGTAACCCATGAAGACATCGGGTCCCCTCACGACCAGGCGTGGTGGATTCCCGATCTGCGATCAAGGTGAAACTATGAACAAGCGAACCCTAATCAGAGTGCTCTCAGGAGCGTTGCTCGGCCTCGTCATTGGCGTCGGTTACGCCGACAACGGGAGCGGATATGGCGATCCAAACGCGCCCTGCCCGACCGACGCCCCCGACCCTCCGACCTCTTATCTTGGCTACGGCTGTGGAACCGGATGCCAACCTATTTCACCCACCAGCGGGTGCTGTGAATACAAGAACTACTACGACTCAGACGGGGTTTTGCAAACGTGGCGAAAGTGTCACCTCCTACTTTATTGCTCCAACCCTCTTAACGCCCCCAACGGCTACTCGTGCAATATTTCTCCACCAGGAGGCGGCGGATAAGGCCGCGCCCAAGAACAGTAGGTTTCGTGCTAGCCGCAGTAGCCCCGACGTTGCTGCTGATCTGGCTTAACTCGAGACCTCCCGGTAACGCGCGGGACGCCAGTCGAGTCATTGCGCGAGCCCTTAATGCTGCCGATGTAGATCGAGTTCGATCGGATCTCTGGCCGCGGGAAGCGGGCGCGCTTGGCATGAATGCTTCCCAGGTTGAAGCCTGCTTGCGCGAGGTGATTTGCCCCGAGTATCGGAACCTTGGGATCAATCCGGACGAACTCAAACCCGTCGGCGCCGGCCACGAGTGGTACGGGTTGGCGACCGGCGGACCTGCGGATGCAAGAGTTCAGGTCATCATCGGGCTTTATCAAGTCGAGCCGCGCCGCTTCTGCACTACGCTCAGCAGCCTATGTTTGGGGCTGGAACACGCACAGCGGGCGATCGCTCGAAAGCAGGGCCGTCCCGACGACTTCTGGACCCAGAAGCAGCATCGCGATTTGGCCCTAGCAAGACTCGGTATGTCGGGACTCTGCGACATGAGAAGCCTGGAAGTCGCGAAGTGGCCCGACGTCCGAGAGTAGTCCGCGCTTCGTTCTCGCTTTCATGAATAGATCCCTTGACACGTATATACGTTATCGCGTATATTAAGTGTGTGGGATCTATTTTCGAGATCATTGCCGAGCCGAACCGCCGCGCGATTTTGGGCCTCCTGCTCCTGTCGCAGCAGTCGGTCGGAAACATCGAGCGTGAGCTGGGCATGCCGCAGCCGACCGTTTCCAAGCACTTGCGCGTACTCCGGGACGCCGGCCTAGTCGAGGCATCCGTGGACGCCCAGCGCCGCCTCTATCGCCTCAAACTGGATCCGCTGCGGGAAGTGGAGGCCTGGCTGGCGCCGTTCCGACGAATGTGGTCGGCACACATGGACGCCCTCGAGCGCCACCTCGAAACCATGGATGATCCCACCCCGCCGCAGGGAAAAGCAGCGAGGCGGAACCCATGAGTGCGACCCGGCTACCCGGTTGCCGCCTGCAGCCCGTACTGGAACGGAATCGGCAGCACGCTTCCGTCCGCCATCCGCGTGTTTTGAGATCCCCGGAATGTCTCGCCGACCGACATCGGGTTCAACGCTCCGTCCGCGTTGGCGCCGGGAAGCCAGCAGGGCGAAATCATATGCGAGCTGGTGGCTGCGGTCGCCTCCTCGCCGGTGTCCCGGTTTCGGATGTGCACCGTCAGGCCGACGCGATCGTTTCCGGTCAGGAACACTTCGAGCATGGGCATGGACCGGATCGGGCTCGGTGGCACGTTCAGCACCGCGACGCTGCCGTCCCCCATATCGACACGCAGGGCAAACGGCGTATCCCCCCGTTGAACGGCCGGCAGCCAGGCTTGAACGGACAATATATGCAGTCCTGGCAGGCCCGAGCCGATCGGTTCGTAGAAGGACGGGGCCATGACGACCGGTCGCCCTGGGGCCGCCTGGGCATGGGCCCTCTTGGCGAGGAACAGCGTGCCGGCTCCTACAACGACAGCAACACCGGCGAGCGCGACCACGCTCGCCCGACCGATACGATGAAATCTGGAAACGTGCTTCATGTTTGACTCCTTTTTCAGGGCTCCGCCCGAAGTGCGCTCACAGGCGCAGACCCCACTTTACGGCTGCGGCGCGGCTCGAGTAGTGGTTGATTTCGACCATCGGTGGTCATTTACAAAGGGCGCCCGCCCAAGCGGGAGCGGAGAGAGAATTGAACAATCGAGGAGAAGGTAGATGAATAGAGCTTCAAGTGAAGGAACCGCGGCAGATTCGCCCTCCCGTCGCATCGATGCGCGCATCGAGGAGTTGGGCGACTGGCGAGGGGAGACCCTTGCCCGAGTCCGAAACCTCATCAAGCAGGCTGACCGCGAGGTAGTCGAGGAAGTGAAGTGGGTCAAGCCGTCGACCCCGGGGGGAGTGCCGGTCTGGTCCTGCGACGGCATCATCTGCACCGGGGAGACCTACAAGGACAAGGTGAAGATCACCTTCGCCAAGGGCGCGGCGGTGCCGGATCCGACCGGGATATTTAACTCCAGCTTGGACGGTGGCACCCGGCGCGCCATCGACTTCAAGGAGGGCGACAAAGTCGACGAAGCGGGGCTCTTGGGACTAATCCGCGCCGCCGTGGAGCTGAACCGAGTCGACGCTGCCCGAAAGGGAGGGAAGCGATGAGCAGCCTCGAAACCTACAGCCCGGGTCCTGCCGACGTCGGCCACGTCGAGAAGCAAGGTGACGAGTGGACGCTGGTTCTCGTTCGGGAGTTCCACCACCCTCCCGGGAAGGTCTGGCAAGCAATCACCGACCCCGAGCATCTGCGCGAGTGGGCGCCGTTCGATGCCGATTCCAGCCTGGCGACTGCCGGCACGAAGGTCAACCTCACAACCGTGGGCGCGCCACAACTGCACGTGACCGAAACCGTGGTAACCCGGGCCGACGCGCCGAACGAGCTGGAGTACAAGTGGGGCGACTTCAACATGCGCTGGAAGCTCGACGCGCTGGGTGAAGGCACACGCCTGACGCTTTGGACCAACATCGCCCGCCCGTACATTGCCATGGGCGCCGCCGGCTGGCAGATCTGCTTCGACGTCCTCGACCGGCTGCTGGGTGGCGACCCTATCGGCCGAATGGTCGGCCCGGAAACGATGAAGTTCGAAGGCTTTCAGCGGCTGCACAAGGAGTACGCCAAGCAGTTCCACGTCGAAATGCCCAAATGGTAGATGCAAAATTGAAGAGAGCCAATCCTATGCCGAACGAAGACCAAACAGAGCCCGGCGTCCCGGCGGATCTTCTCGCGGCCCTTGCCGCCGCTCCATTGGCGGAAGCCGCGTGGAGGGACCTCACGCCCATCGGGCGCCGGGATTTTCTGGGTTGGATCCAGTCGGCCAAACAGGCCGAGACGCGTTCGCGGCGAATCCGGATAGCCTGTGAAAACATCGCGGCCGGGAAACGGCGGCCGTGCTGCTATTCCGTGATTCCGTTGGATCTCTACAAGCTCCTTTGGGAAGCTCCGGCCGCCAAGGCAGGTTGGAGCAACCTGACGGCGAGCGAGAAACGGGATTATTCGGAGTGGGTTGAGGCCTCGGAGGATAGCGAAACGCGCAAGTCCCGCGTGGTTGAGGCGTGCGCGAGGCTCGCCGCCGGAAAGCGAAGGCCACGACCGGGATGAAGCTTCTTATTTACGGATGCGAACGGCACGTCTTCAACCTCATGGAGCGAATGATGGGGCGGCATAAGCCCCCAACTCCAACCGTCAGCGTCCCGGCCGGATGTAATGTCGAGTCGGTTCTCCAGGAGCATCAGCCAACCCACATTCCGGGCGGGGAGCGACGCACTTGCCACCGTGGCCCGGGAGGCGGTCGCCAAGCTTGGGATGAAATCGAAAGTCCAGCCCTTTCGTTCGCCTGACGGAGACTAGCCTCTGCATCCATGGGGCCGCAAGCTTGATGACGAGGTGACAGATGCGCACGTCCGCGCGGCGCCGGACGACGGTTCTATGTGGCCGATCGCCTATGCGCTGACAGAGTTGACGTCCGCGGAAGACGAATTGGTCGCGAAACTGGTGTGGACGACTGCTAGCTGAGTGGCGGCACGCGATCGCGGCAATCGTCCGCGGCAACGTCGAGGAGTCGCTGGAACCACGGCTCCCAATCAGTCTTGCGGCCGGCTGCCACCCATCGCTCGCGGTCGGCTGGGCCGACTGCTGCCTCCAGACGGTCGAGAACCGCCCGGTCGGCCATTTCGTCCACGGCGTCGGGTGGCATTCCGGTCCGATCTTGGATCTCTAACGCGCCACCAAGCAGAGTTGCGGCGGACTCGAGGTCGCCGTGCTCCAGTGCGGATGCGCTGAAAGCTTCGAGCACACACGAGCGAACGGAGGGATAGACCCTCGAACGGGTGCAGCGCTCGTTGAGCTGCAACGCTACGCGGATTGCCGCCTCGGTTTGGCCGGTCACGACGTGAACGATTACGAAGTTCGCCAGGCAGGCTACGTAACCGCGTTCGTCCCCGACCGCCTTGAGCGCATCGAGCCCATGAGCGTAAGCGGCGAGCGCCTCGTCGAATCGACGCAGGGCGCATAGGCAATTGCCCTGCACGACAAACAGGTAAGGGCTCAGCCGGCCGGTCTTGACCTCGCTGTAATCGGCGATGACGGTACCAACGAACTCAAGGCCTTCCTCGAACCTCCGTGCTCTGAAGAGCGCGTAAGCCAAAGACGATGCGGACTGGCTGCGCACTTGCGAGCTCATTTCGCGGAAGCTCGCCTTCATCGCCAAGAGCTCGGCAATCGATCCAGGGTCTTCCTGGCGCGTGCCCGTGACGGCCTTCGAAAGTCGGGCCGACTTCAGCAACTCGTCGTTCACGGGTTCAGCGTCGGGTGAATCCGCGCGCGCGAGCAAAGGACCTAGGAGCCGAACGAACTCGGAGCCCCGATCGAGCGACCAGAAGGCGGAGTACGCGTCGTCCAAAGCGGCGATTGCCCGTTCCAGCCCGCCCGGTCTGTCGGCGGTCCACTCCACCGCGGCCCGAAAGTTTTCGTAATCCGCCGCGAACTGGCGCAACGCCTCGGCACGGTCCTCAGAGCGCCCAGTGCGACGAAGTGCACCGCTGAGATCCAGGTACTTCGAAGCATGACGGTCCCGGATCGAGCCGGCCGACTCGTCGTCTTGAAGCGTCTCCTGCGCATACTGTCGGATCGTTTCCAGCATGGAGTAGCGGTCTTTGGTGGGGTCATAAACCACGAGCGACTTGTCCACCAGGGCGGTGAGGAGATCCAGCACTTCAGGCTCCTCGACCGCAAGTTCAGGGCTAGCGCACACCGCCTCGCAGGCCTCTAGCGCCCAGCCGCCGGAGAATACGGCGAGGGCACAGAGGAACCGCCGCTCGCGCGGCTCCAGCAGCCGCACCGACCAATCGACGAGCGCCCGAAGCGTCTGCTGTCGGGAGAGCGCGCCGCGCTTGCCTCCCGTCAAAAGCCGAAACCGGTCGTCCAGACGCTTCTCGATCTGCTCCAGGCTCATCGCCCGGCTTCGCGCAGCCGCAAGCTCGATGGCGAGGGGGATGCCGTCCAGCCGGACGCAGATCCGCGAAATCGACCCCGCTTGGCTCTCGTCCAACTGCGTGGAGGGGGCGGCAAGGCTGAGCCGATCAAGCAGAAGAGCGGTTGCGCCAAAGCGCTCCAAGTCCGCCAAAGCAAGGCGCTCGCCGGCTTCGGGCACCGGCAGGGAGGGGACTCGGAACGCGATCTCGCCGCTGAGCCCAATCGGCTCGCGGCTGGTTGCGAGGATGGTGACATTGGCGCACGAGGCCAGTAGAACCTGAGCAACTTCGGCGACGGAGTCGAGCACGTGCTCGCAATTGTCGAGAACGAGGAGCACGCGGCGCTCGGCCAGATGCGTTGTCAGGCGGGCTTGGAGGCCGGCCGGTGAATCGGGGACGCCGACGGCGGCGACCAGGGCCCGCAGCACGTCTTCCCGGTCCGGCAGTGCCGCGAATTCGCAGAACCAGGCGCCGTCGGGATACCCTGCGATGCGCTCGGCCGCGACCTGCAGCGCCAGCCTCGTTTTGCCCGTACCACCTGCCCCGGTGAGCGTTATCAGGCGGGACCGCTGCAAGAGATCGGAGATTTGGCGCATCTCCGTCTCCCGGCCGACGAACGTCGTGTTCTGGAGCGGCAAGTTGTTGGGGGTCGCCCCCACTCCCGCGATGGGCGCAAACTTGCCGGCGCCGAGCTGCCAAATGCGCATCGGCTCCAACAGGTCGCGCAGAACGTGATGGCCCAGGTCTGCCACTGAAGCCGAGGGCGGCAGTAGACCCTTGGTCGCTTCGCTCATCAAGACCTGGCCGCCGTGCGCCAGCGCGGTGAGGCGAGCAACGCGGTTCACGGGTGGGCCGAAGTAGTCGTCGCCGGTTGGTTGAATCGAAGCCGTGTGAAGCGCCATACGGACTTTGAGCCGCTTGCGGGCCAGCGCATCCTGCGCGGCGAGGGCTGCCGCGGCCGCATGCTCGGCGTCCGCGAACGCAACGCAGTAGGCATCGCCGACGGTCTTGAAAACATGACCCTGGTGGTCCTCGGCGACTCGGCTCAGGATGGCGTTGTGCTCAGCCAGGTCGGCGCGCATGGCGTCCGGGTCGACTTCCCACTGGGCGGTGCTCCCGACGATGTCGGTAAACCAAAAGGTGACCGTGCCGGACGGGAGCATTTGCAACAGTATAGGGGGCGCGCAAACACAAGCGGCTCACCGCCTCGGCAAGCGGTGGTGGGCGGCTTTAAGAACTTTAAGCCCGATATAGCTCAGCGCCGTTAGATCATCGCAATTGCCACCCATTCAAAAGAGCATGGTCACGCAACTTTTGCTCCTAACGGCAATCGGCTTTCAGGGCTCTCTGGCGAAGAAGCCGGATGCACCGAACGTCACCAAGACGTTCACTATAGACGCCACGCAAGGGGTCACTCACACGGGCATGCTGGTCGCCAAGGGCGACCATGTCCAGGCGGACGCCTCGGGCAGCGCGTATTGGGGTAGCGGGGCCCGCCCTTACACCGCGGACAACTCGGGTGTGTTCGAAGCCGCGAGGGCGATCGGGCTGCGCATCGGAGACAAGGGCAAGGCCGATTTCTCGGACCTCCAGTACTGCACATCCAAATCCCCCGCCCACTGGGACTACTTGGTGCAGCAGTCGGGCGAGATCTGCATCATCATCGCGGATCCCACCACCTGGGACAACGTCGGCACGTACCACGTTAGCGTCACGGCTCCCAGGCAGCCGACCGAGTGCCAGCTCCAGCTTCGCGCGCCGGATTTCACCGATCGCATGCGCGCAACCGTCGCCCGTCTGAAGCCGAAGGCCATCGAACTTGGTAAGGAGAAGGAGGGCCTGGAAAAGGATGTTCTCGACGGAGTCGCCCTGGTCAACCGTGATGAGGCGGCTCTCAAGTCGGCCTCGGAAAAGCGGCACGCTCTCGCGCAGTTGGCTAGGGCTCTTCGGACGAACCTGAATGCCCTCCAGGTCGAGGAGGCAAAGGTTCCGGGAGTCTCCGGGCTATTGGACCAAGAGTCCCAGCTCGTGCGCAGGCTAGCCACTCAAGAGTCAAAGCCCTCCGACCCGGCCGCCGAGAAGCATATCGCGACACTCTCCAAGCAACTGAATGCGGTGCGCGAGCTGATCCACGAGCGCATCGCCGGCTCTCCCGTCGCCGAGATGCAGGGCGAGTGGTCGCGGAGGGTGGCGGACTTAACCTCCAAGTCTGCGGACGTTCTTCAAGCCGAGGAATCTGCCTCGGAAAACCTTTTGACGGCGACCTCAGACCTGGAGGCCAAGCGGGAAGCGCTCCGGAAAACGGATGAAAGCCTGCTGGAAGTCGCCAAGGAACTCTCAGTGTTCGAGCCCAGTCTCGACGCGATTCAAGCGTCGGCCGACGGATCGCAGGTCTATGCGGCGAAGGCCGCGGAGAGGGTGCCGATCAAGGAGTATCTGGATGCAGAGATCGACCGGTTTCAGAGCCAGATCATTCCTGAGATGCGGAATGGGAACAAGGCCGCATTTGAGAGCTACGTAGCATCCGCTAAGAAGACCATAGCGGCCGGCTATCGGCTGGCCAAGGCCCTCAAGGACGCGGCCTACGTAAACTATTTCGCGGAGCTAGCCAGCCAGTCCTTCGATCTCTGCGAGGCCTTTCTGAAGGGGGGATTCGTGGGGCTTGGCGTGGAGATCGCGAAGAAGGGGATCGAGGCATACATGCTTTCGGACGCTCCGAACTCGGTCGCGCCGGGCTCGCCGGAGGACGAGGTCAACCAACTATTCGACGCCGGTTTGAAGGACAATTTGACCGCCCCCGGGGTCGCGACCGTTGCTTACAACCGGCTATGGAAGGAGAGCGCGATCAAGTTCGAAAAGGACACCTTCAACGAGTTCATCGGCAAGAACATCTTCGATTACATTGAGGCGCCCATACGGCTAAAGCTGAGCAGCTGGGCCGTCCAGGCTGGATCCGCTGCTACCGGACGCGCAGCGAACTACGCCAGAACCGGCGCTCGCTTGGCGAGCCTCCTCAAGAAGTCGGAGGAGTTGGGCAAGGGCTATTCCTACTTCCAGGGTTCCGGGAAGGCTGCGAAGGCTGCCGCAAAGGGCGTGCTCAAGGACGCGGTAAAGCTACTCGTGAAGGGCGGGATGGACAAGATCGTCAAGGCCGCCGCCGAGAACTACTACCAGGCACTTCTTGTCGAGAAGACTGCCTACCCGGTCTACCGGGCGGGATTGGTCAAGCTCGTCGACGCCAACGAGGCGCTCGAGGGGCTGGAACTGCAACGCGCCCAGATGTTGGAGGGTCTGCCCCAACAGCCGCACCTCACAACCAACAAGAGTGCAAAGTTCATGTCCGACCAACGGCTCTTGGTTACGCTCAAGCTTACGGGGCGACAGTCGCTAGGATGGCCGTTCGAGGTTTACGTTGGCGGCGTTCGAGCGCAGCGGCAAGGGAACTCAGACAATTACGCGGTGGACGTTTCGGCCGCGGTGACGAACACGGAGGGCAAGCTGGATCTGGTCGTCAAATAGCCGGCTTCGGCTAAGCCCTCCTCAGGCGGGGCGCCGCAGGAAGACCCGGGCGAAGAAGCGCTCGGTCGAGCGGGAAGCCCGGTAAAGCCCGCCTTGCCAGCGATCGAGCAGCGAGATCGGCCAGAGCGGCTTCTTGAGCTTCGCGTCGTGAAAGTTGACCTCCGCGCCCTTGAGCGGCATTCGCTCGGGGCGGCGGTGGGTGAGGAAGGCGTAATCCCAAACCGCCACGCCCCAGAAGCCGACGATGGCCAAGTTGGAGGTAGGCCGCCAGTGGTGCATGAGGTGGAAGCCGTAGGTGTGCCTGGCGAGACCGCCCGCCCAGCGCGATCGAAGCGACGGTTGCCAGAAACGGTCGAACGGCAGGTGGAGAACGGCATGCCACACCTCGTACGCGACGATGTAGAGCGTGCCCGTTCCGATCGTCGCCAGCAGCACCGGAGCTCCGGGAAACATCAGCTTGAGCGGCAGCCCGAAAAGGACCAAGAACAGCGCCACGAAGATCGGCAGCGACCAGAGCGGAAACATCATCGACTCCTCCTGGTGCTCCTGTTCGATCGGGAACTCGTTGTGCACCTCCACCAGCTTCGCGGGCTCGTTGGGGGTAACCGGCGCCTTCACGTTCGTGAGGCCGTGGTGGGTGCTGTGCGCACGATGCATGGAGCCCATGAACGGCAGAACCGCCGAATGGAGCAGGTAGCGATGGTAGAAGTACTCGAAGAGGCTGATCGGGAGCCCGAGCAGGAACATCCAGAGCAATAGACTCCACGGCCGCGAAGTCTCGGATGTAAAGACCTTCGGGGCGAGGATCGCGTAGAGGGCGAGGATGGCCGCAAGTTGAGCGGCGATGGCGAGGAAGAAACGGCCGAACGGGGCCCGATGCTTCAGGGTTTCAGATTCTGTATTCAATTGGAATGTCCGGGGAGCCTTGACCGGACATAAACAGAGTCACCTGCGTTCGGGTTCGGGAGCGGGTCCACCCTTTCCAACAGTATTGCACGAGCTTAGGTTCCAGGGGGAACGATTGGGAACGAACGTGCCGATAAGGGGGTAGTATGGGTCGTTACGCTCCAATAGCCCCAGGTCTTCTATTCAGCTCCGCCTCCTAGCCGGTCCTCAATCGATTTCTCTGCCTTTTGAACCGGAACAATTCAATACAAGGAGGCCATCCAGTGGCTACAAAAACACTTTACGTCGGCAATCTGCCGTACTCCATCACCGAGAGCGACCTTAACGCGCATTTCTCCAAGTACAACTCGAGCAACGCTCGCATCATCGAGGGACGCGGCTTCGGCTTCGTCGACATCGATGCCGACCAGCTGACGGCGGCAGTTGCCGACAACCATCAGAAGGAACTGCAGGGCCGCACGATCACCGTGAACGAGGCTCAGCCCAAGGGCAGCAGCGGCGGTGGCGGCGGTGGCGGCGGTTACGGCGGTGGCCGTTCGTCGGGTAGCGGCGGCTACGGCGGCGGCGGCGGTGGTCGCTCCAGCGGTCGCGGCCGCTATTGATCGGCGCTTAGCCTTTCCAGTGGTTCAGAAACTCGGTGACCGAGCTCGGGCTTAGCGTCCGCATCGCTTCGAACTCACCGTTCTTCTGACTGTAAAGGGTGTGCCCGTCCGAGTCGAGTACGGCAAGGGCGGGCACGCCTTTTTCTAGCGGCACGCCGTACGTCTTCGCGATATCGGTGTTCTTGTCGAACTGGCCGATATTGATGTCGACCAGGATGAAGTTCGCTTTCAAAAGGGAAGCGTTCGGCTCCTGATGGAAGTATTTGTCGAGCGCCACGCAGTCGCCGCACCAGTTCCCTCCGAAGTCGAGGATGACCCGCTTGTGAAGCTTGGCTGCCTCGGCAAGGGCGGCCTTGATGTCCGCGCTCGCCGCCTCCGGCGCCGGGTAGATCTCCTTCTTCGGTTTCGTTTCCTGCGCGCCCCCGAGCGCCGGCAGCGCCATCAGACCCACGGCAAGAGTCAACGAACCGAAACGAAGAAGTTCTCGGGTAGCCATGAACCGACTCTACCCCTGCCGCACTTCGAGGAAATCGGATTCCGAGCACCACGCAGGAGCCTACGCGCGGCTGGTCGCCGCCCTCATCGGCGTCGCCGTCCACTCTGACTGACGCGCGGCGTTAACGCCCTCACCTCCCGCCCGATCCCGATTCGTGAATCATCACTCGGCGGGTGCCGGCCCGTGCATCATCCGGATAGGTCATCCCCAACCTCCGCATGAAGTCCACGCGCACCCAGTGGTCGGTCAGCGAGAATTCGTCTTCCGGGAAAGCCTTTCGATCTTCGTCGTCCTCCTGAGCCAAGTGATGGAGGTAGGGGGCCACCGTCTCGACCGGGACGCCGAACAGGCTCGCGATGGCTGCCGGCTCGACGGAACAATCGGCCGGATCTTCGCCGACCGACTCGGGAAAATTCCAGAACGTCGCCAGCTCGCGCCCGTCTTCAAACACCTGGAAACCCCACGCATCTTGGTCGTACTCGCAAAAGAGCACGGCAGGGGTATGCGTCATCGCGCTCAGGACCGACGCAAACGGTGAACCCAACTGAGCACCAAGATGAAAGTGGATTGAGGACCACCCCTCGGACTCCGGGGCGAACCAGCTTGTATAGATGTCCCGGACACCACCGATCGAAGCCGTGGCTGCATCCCGTGTTTGCGAGGGAAGTTCCTCTAGGGTTGCCGCAACCCGGTCGAGTGCGCTGACCAAGGAAGCTTCCGGATCGGGCGATCTCCAAAATACGTGGGTCGTCGACCCGGTCATCGCGAAATCTCCGTGGAGCGGAGCGTGGGCGCGATCGGCAGCAAACATCACGGTTCGCCGATCGGCGAGGGGATGCTCCGTCCAGCTGCCCACACCCGCCGTCTCGCCCTTTACTGGTCGTTTTCAATCATCGGTGGTCTGGGGCTTCGAACTCGGCCCAGATTGCCAAAACAGGTTCGTATACTTCCCCTAACCGCGGCTGCTGAGCCGCAAGGAAGGCTTGCATGTTACCGAAATGGGTTTTGGCGCCCGCTATCCTCCTCGTCGTGTCAGGTCCGGCATGGGGCCAGGACGTGCGCATGGACTCGCTGTCGTCCGTGACCTATACCCAGGGCAGTCCGTATCCTCAAGTCAATGAGAACTTGTTGAATCTTTACGGCTCGCAGGTTCTCATCCCGACACAGGTGTCCAGCTCGGAAAACTACGGCCCGGGATCGGCCAGCGGCTTCGTCATCGGATCGATGGGAGTGCTCCATGCCTTCGCAACCGCTGCTTACCCGTTGGACTCGAACTATGCGGACGGCAACGAAGCCTACGATCAAAGCACCGTCCGAGATGACGATAGCCTGGTGGTGACGTCGAACACCTTGGCCGCCGGCACGGCCGTGACGCTCGACTTCGAAATGGTTATGGACGGCACGATCGACGTCCCGATCGCAACCCAATTCGGAGCCGTCAACGGCTGGGGCTACGGCACGCTCAACATCATTCCTACGGTGGGCAATGTGACCAATCTGAGTTACACCCTCACAACGAGCGGCTCGTATCTGTTTTCAGCCCAGATCGCCACGACCGTTGGAGCTTCCATAGGTTTCAACTATTCCCTTCAGGCTTACGCGCAGCTCTACGCGTACAGTCCGGACTATCACTCGATCACGAGCGATTTCTCGAACACCGCCGTTCTCACGATCGCGTCCGAGAATCCGAACGCGTCGTTTTCGACGAGCAGCGGCTACAACTACGCCCCCGCCCCTGAGCCCGCGTCCGTGTGCGTCCTCAGCGTCGGCCTCGCGGCAATCCTCCGAAAACGATTGGCGAAGCGTAGGTGAGTCGACGCCATCCAGCTGGGTCAGCCCTAAAATCGTCGCGGCAACGAGCAGCACCACCCCGTCAATGTACGAGCCTCTTTGAGGCGGTGGCCGGCGCGTCGGGGCCCGATATGGACAACCCGATGTGCTCCTGGCTCGCCAACGGGCCGACTGGCTTCGTTGCCTAAAACAGTCTGTCCCATGACTACCAGAAACTCAGCGACCGGTCGGCTTAACCCGGGCTCTCGCTTGTCCTCCCATCCCCTTCCCCCGCGGGTTGGTTTGTTTCTTGACTCGCGTCGCTCCGATCCAGAGCAACGTCGCGACCTCATGCGAGGGAGCGACGCCGAAGCTTTGAAGGTCAACGTTCTTGAAGGCGACCCAATCGCCTTCGTCTAGCTCGAAGGGCTCGTTTCCGATCGTCCCCGCCGCCCTTCCTCGCAGCACTCCCCGGAGGCCACTGAATTAGTGGCTGCTTGAACCTAAAAAGTGGTGGGCGGTACAGGACTTGAACCTGTGACCCCTACAGTGTCATGGGAATATATACCGGTTTAGGGTGCCGTCTTTGAGTCTACAGACGTCTCAGGAAGTCTCCTCTTGACGCCTCCAACTGAGAGACAAATGAGAGACCTCAGTGACACTCTGCAACCCATCGATGAGCTGATCGGATTCGTGTTTCATAGGCCTAAATTGTTGCCAGTCTTCCTAACTCGCAATGCGATTCCAATCAACTGTAGCCAGAAACCGGTCGACCAAGTAGGGGTGACCTGATCGACAGGCAGCGTTGCTCAGGATGGCTCCGGTCTCGACCACCACCCCGGTCGGGGCGTGATTCGATCTAGCCGCTTAGGATAAAGCAGACTTCGACTCGCGGATCTCCTATGTCCTTGTTCCTTAGCGGGCCCTTAACGAGTTCAGGTCTAGTCGGCTCGACCTGAACGCTGAACTGACCATCTCCGACCTGTTCGATCGGAAGCTCGAAGTCAAAGGTCGCAATCGCGTTTTCGGCACAAGTCGCACACTTCTCGACTTCGCTTGGCTGGAAGAAGGCGGCGCGCGCGATCTCCTTGCCATCCTTTAGCAAATGGACCCGGAAGGTGCCGGGAATTTTGAGGCGGTTTATGCCTTTGACCCGGACGTTCACTCGGCTCGTGTCGACGGTGAACCGCCGCGAGGCGAGAGCTGCCATTTCGGTCTTCGCAACCATCTGGGCCGGAGCCGCTGCCGGGGGGTCGGTGTACTGCACGTTCAGGCTGTTGACAGAGTCGATGACGTCCGTCGTCTTGAGGTTCAGTGGCGCCGCACTGAAGGGGTTGATGCTTTCGAGAGCGGCGTCGGTAAATATTTGGTAGCTCGTCTCGTCTCCGTTCTTGTCGATCGTGCTGATGAGACCATTGAGCACTGTTCCCTGTACCAGCGTCTGCCATTTCCAGAAGAGGCGGTCCCAATTGCAGTGAAAGAACCAGAACACCGGGTCAAACGCCGCGACGTCCTGGTCTCCCATCGTCGGGCCGATGGAATCGTGACCGGCGTCATGCGCGAAAATGATCGTGTTGTGAGCCGGCGCCGGCTCGGCGAAGTAGCCATGAAAATCTTCCCAGTCGGTCTTTGTCAGCGCGCGAGCGATAGCTTCGGTCACCTTGTATCGCTGGAGATTCACCTCGATCGTGGCGTAGTCATTTCGGTTCGTAACATAGCCCTTCGAGTACGGGTCAGGGCCGACATCTGCCTGAAAGACGTATTTGTCGAAAGGTGGATTCTTCAGGATGTCCGGGAAGGGAGTTGTGATGTCCCAATACGGAAGGGTGACGTCCTCACAGCCGGGAACGGATCGAAGTGCGTTCTCGAAGCTCAACATATAGGCACGGTGCCAAGGGTTGTAGCCGGGTACGTGGTGCATACAATAGGTGTTCGGCGCCGGATACCAGTGGATGGCAGCTTGGGCGAAATAGCTGTTCGGATCGCTCGGCTCCCGCGCCATGATCGCAGTAAAGGCGGCTTTAAGCTTGTCGAGCTCGGGGCCGGAGAGCGTCGTGATATCCTTTCGAGTCCTCAAATTGGGGTTACTCGCCGCTAGTTGAGCGATCGCGATCGGCATCGGCGTGCCCTTCGGGTATCCGTCGTCCATCCAGTTCTTGAATGTCGCGACTTTGTCGCTGGTCCAAGCCGGGCCTCCCATTGGCATGTTGCCCTCGGCGACTTGCTGATAAATGTCGCCGGCGTGATCGGAGACATCGGCGTAGCTCGCTAAGTCAATGCCTTGGCCCCTCATGCACGAGATATCGGGGGAACGGAACATCCCTCGGACGTTCGCATACCAGGTGGGATGCTGAACCGGCGTTGCCGGAGCCGTTGGGTTTGCTGTCATGATGCTTGAGTCTCTCTTATTGGCGTTGTTAGCGCAATAGAATCACCTGCGTCTGTAGAGGGAATCGGTCTATCCATCACTATTGAAGGTCGAAGTAGCGATCCGGCGGCGATTGACCATCGTAAAAGGTCGCGTTGCGCTTCCGGTTGGCGTGACTGTCCGCCCAAGCCAATACGCTGCTTTGCAGTAGGACCTCGTCGGGGCGGCCCCAGCAATCGGCAGCCGCTCCGCTTGGTGGCAGAAGGTACTTTCCGTCGTCCCCGCACCAGGATCCCGGGACACTCGCCATCGCACTCACGTAGAGCACCGTTTCAGACGGCGAGCCGATGGCAGAGAAAGTGACGCTATGCTCGGCGAACACGTTAGAGAAATCTGGAGCGAGATTGGTCATGTACCTGGCGTTGTAGCCCCAATGGGTGGTGGGCTTGCCGTTCGCGTCCGTAGGCGAAACTTTGCTGCCTGGGCAATACCAAATCTGGCTAGATTTCACGTAGGGGTCGAGCATATCGTTCCAAGCTGTGTAGGATGCTCCGGACGCGTAGACGGCAAGCGGAAGGGTGTCGTCGCAGTCGGTGGCGTACAGGGCTGTAGCCATGCCGATCTGACGTACGTTCGACATAGCCGCCGTAGCTTTCGCCATGCTCTTCGCTTGGGCGAAGACGGGGAAGAGGATCGCGGCGAGGATCGAGATAATCGCGATGACCACAAGCAGTTCGATCAGGGTAAAGCCGGCTTTCATCACTTTGGCGGATAGGGAGTTGTTCCCGAAGGAATCGGTGGCATCGGAATGACCGCGGTTCTTTCCGGAGTCACGTAGATTTGGAAGAGCCGGCTGCTCGCCCAGGTCGGCGGGTTCTTGTCCGTAACGAGGCCGCTGTAGGAGCCGGCTGATTCGATGCCGCCGTACATGTAACCCACGAGCGTCTTCCCCGTCAAGCCCGCCAGCTTGATCACGCCGTTTGGATAGACTTGCCCCTTCGACTCAAGGTCCGGATCAGCGAGAAAGTGGGCGTCGGTTCCAATCAGTCCCGGCAGCGGCGTTGGCTGAATGTACTGCGAAAACGCCGAGTTTGGCCCGTAACCGATGGTCGAAATAGTGTCGATAAAGGGCAGCCCGTCTACGGGAAGGTTCAACGCGTCTCTTACGAGGGTGCCAGTTTTTGAGTCGTAGTGATACTGGCTGATACCTCCGAACAGGGTCGTGTAACACGTGGAACTGGCTTGATCGAACAGGGTCACGTGGGCGCAATCGTAGTGGTTCAGAGCCTGCTTAAAGCCGCTAAACACGTGGGCAGTTACGGTGGCGGGAGTGCTCGAAAAGCCGACCTCGATGGGGCTGGTGTGGCCGCCGACCTGGCCCGCCAGAAATACGCCACCATAGACCATCGCTCCCGGAGTGATGCCGTCGGATTCGATGATGTCGACGACGTTGAGATCTCGCCGGTGATAGGGCAGGTTCGGATCGTAACCGCCGTCGATGAGGTTGAAGTCCTTAATCGACAGATCGGGGTTTAGGGTGAAGGCGCGGATCTTCTCCGTGTACTTCTGGAACTGGCCGCCGGCACGGTTATAGTCGCGGTTTTGGACGGAATAGTCCCCAGCGAAATCCTGGCCAAAGACCAGGTAGAAGACGTTGCTCGCATACTTCAAAGCGCCGCCCGAAACCTTCAGTCGATTATCGAGGCCAGGGCTTTGTGCGAAGAAGCTTGCGATAGGGGCGGCGGTTGTGATCGCCTTGATCAAGCCGGGAACATCAACCCTGACGAGGGAGCCGATCGTCGCGTTCTTTCCGGTTTGAAGGTCTCGGCCGTAGCCGCCAACCACGTACAGGCTGGTTCCGACTTGCACGAACTCTTGGTTGGTAGCTGTCAGGGGACCCGCGAGCTTGGGCTTCAGGGCTTTAACCAAGTCAACCGAACCGAGCACCGTGTTTGCGGCCGGATCGATCACATAGGCCATCGTGTTGGCCGACGAGCGGGGGAAATTAGTCGGGCTGCTTCCGAAGCCGTGGAGACCGACGACCCGTCCGCCGAGAATGAGCCACTTTCCGTCCGCGGAGGCGGCGCTCGAAGAGTGGAGTGCGGGCAGGCTCGACTTCTGCACCTCAACGAGTTCGATCTTAAAGGGAAGATAGGCCGTTGCTGCGGGCGGGGCAACACCCGAGGCCACTGTGGAGACGTTTGCGGTTATGCCGGTGGTCGACGCTGTGGCAGCCGGCGGCTGGTTGGAACCACACCCGATCGGACCGGCAAGAGCCGCCAGCAACGGTCCGGTGAGCCACGGAAGTAAAACTGCTTTGCATCTCATAGGTTATCGGTTGGGCTCGGGTGCTTTAGGGGGTGCCATTGGTAATCCACTTTTTGATCATCGCGAGCTTGTCGCGGGAAAGATCGCGTACGACCGGCATATGGTGAGGGTCGGTCCGGGGCAAGTTCAGGACGTGCCCAATAGACCCAATCCCGCCGACAACGGTGGCCTGATCGCCGAGGTCGAGGATGCCCTTCATAAAGGGATACATACGCGCGTAGTTGGAAAAGATCGGACCGACATGCTCCGCCCAAGTCGGGATCGCGGGCATAGGATAGCTGCTAAAGATCAGCAGGTTTATTGGCGCGCCTGCGAACTGGAATATTTGCCCCCAGTTTGCCCAGTCTCCGGTGATTTGGTAGACCTGGCCATCGGGTCCGAGTTGGCCGTCCGCATATTTCCGCGGAGTGCCGGGGTCGCCGGCCTTGATCGTGAGGGATACGGTGCCGTTGGGTCCAGTGGTAGTGATGG
>DATGIR010000550.1:0-3808 GCA_035295605.1 Fimbriimonadaceae bacterium
CGGTGCCGACTTCGCGGGCGACGCGTGTGACCTCGGAGGCGAACGCGTTCAGCCGGTCCACCATCGTGTTGATGGTCTCCTTGAGGAGGAGGATCTCTCCGCTGACGTTCACGGTGATCTTCTTGGACAGGTCTCCGCCGGCGATGGCGGTAGCGACCTCGGCGATATTCCGCACCTGCGCAGTGAGGTTGCCGGCCATCGAGTTGACGTTATCGGTAAGGTCCTTCCAGGTTCCGGCGACGCCGGGCACTTGGGCCTGGCCGCCCAACTTGCCTTCCGTGCCCACCTCGCGGGCAACGCGCGTGACCTCTGAGGCGAACGCGTTGAGCTGGTCCAACATCGTGTTGATCGTGTCTTTGAGCTCGAGGATTTCACCGCGAACGTCGACCGTGATCTTTCGTGACAGGTCGCCTCGGGCCACCGCGGTGGTGACTTCCGCGATGTTGCGTACTTGCGAAGTCAGGTTCCCCGCCATCGCGTTCACGCTGTCGGTGAGGTCCTTCCAGGTACCCGCAACGCCGGGGACGACCGCCTGGCCTCCGAGCTTGCCGTCGGTTCCGACTTCGCGCGCGACGCGAGTCACCTCCGAGGCGAAGGAGCGCAGTTGATCGACCATCGTGTTGATGGCCTCTTTGAGCTGGAGAATCTCGCCGCGAACGTCGACCGTGATCTTTCGAGAGAGGTCGCCGTTGGCGACCGCGATCGTGACGTCCGAGATGTTGCGAACCTGGGCCGTCAAGTTGCTGGCCATCGAGTTCACCCCATCGGTCAAGTCCTTCCAGACGCCACTCACGCCGGCGACCTTCGCCTGCCCGCCCAGCTTTCCGTCCGCGCCGACCTCACGGGCAACGCGGGTGACCTCCGAGGCGAAGACACCGAGTTGCAGGATCATCGTGTTGACGATCTTCGCCCCTCGCAGGAACTCGCCTTCCAGCGGTCGCCCTTCGACGTCAAGCCGGACCGTCTGCTGGAGGTCGCCCTCTGCCACGGCGGCGATAGCGCGTGTCACTTCCGCATTCGGTCTGATGAGATCCTCGATCAGATCGTTAACCGACGATTCCATCTCGCCCCAGGCGCCGCTTATCCGGTCGAATTTGACGCGCTGCCGGGTCTTGCCTTGCTTACCCACGGCTTGGCCCACACGCTGGAGCTCGGTTGCCATGCGCTGATTGGCGGCCACGATTTCATTGAAGGCGTCCGCGATCTTGCCGTCGATTCCCGTCAAGTCGCTCGGAAGGCGTACGGAGAAATCGCCGTGGCTAGCTGCGCGAAGCGCCAAAAGGAGCTGCGCCGTGCATTGAACGTCCGAGACTTGGGAACGGGGTCTGGATCCGTTTCGCTCGAGGGTTGCGGCCTTCGCCATGATAGGGTCCTAGTTCTTTACAACTACCCGAAGAACCGCGTTGCAATTTCAGTGCGACTTGACTCTTCGCTCGAACTACAAAAGTCTATATGAACCTCATCATAAGCAAAGCGCCTCTTATTGTTTTCTTATAAATCTCTGACTGCCTCATACAGCCTTCTTATAGAACTGCGCTCTGTCACGGATTCTTATCCATTCTTTATGAATCAGTGTTCGAAGGCTGCCGATTCTTATTTGTGAACTTGTATCAATTGAATGTGGATAGCTTTGATTCGTTTTCGGCCGGATTGCGGAACGACGCAAGCTCGTTCGCCTTTCAATTGACGTCGAGCAAGTCCGAAGCCGACGTTATGGTCGATCGAGCGCTGCAAGAAGCCTACGGTCGATACCGCGAGGCGGGCGAGGCGGCAACGCCAGTCTGGGTGAAGTGCATGGTGCTTCGCAGCCTCATGGATACCGTGGTCGAGAAGGGCGGTCGAGCAGGTACCGGCCGATCAGATTTGTGACCGATGGCAGAAGCAGGCGGCAACTTTCGCCCAGAGACGCCGCTTCGCCGATGGGCCGCATGAACCACCGGGGGTCGTTGGAGAGCCGGCCCCCGCGGCCCCTTTACGACGTATATTCTTCACCGTTCTCGCTACTTCTCTACTACAATGCATCTTGAACCTCCCAGTGCTCGAACACAGACGTTCGACCTTGGAGGGAAAGTATTGGGGGAGCCTGATGCCACGTGCCACAGAAATACCTATCTTGGCCGTTGAAGACGATGCCGCAATCCGGCGCCTACTGGGCGCGGCCCTAAAGAATTCACCGTTCAAGCTCATCGAAGCGGAGACGGCTTCGGAAGGAATCGATGCGCTCATCAACCGGCGGCCTGAACTCATGCTGCTCGACATGGTCCTGCCAGACTCTGACGGCGTTCAGATCATCAAGAGCGTGAGAGAGTGGTCGCAGGTACCGATTATCATCATGAGCGCCAGGGGCGAGGATTACGCGAAGGTGACCGCGCTCGAGGCCGGCGCCGACGACTATGTGACGAAGCCATTCAGCGTGGCCGAGCTGGTTGCAAGAATCCAAGTTGCGTTGCGTCATGCGGCGGGGCGAGGCTCCGGCCAGTCGGAGCCGATCCTGGAAGTCGGGGACCTGACGATCAACGTTCCGGCCTACGAGGTCCACTTGGGATCCGAGCGAATCCACCTGACCCCGATCGAGTTCAGGCTGCTCGTCGCCTTGGCCAAACATGCGGGGCGGGTCGTCACCCAACGTCAACTCTTGAACGAAGTCTGGGGACCCGAATACAACGAAGAAGCCCAGTATCTCAGGGTCTACGTGGGCTACTTGCGAAAGAAGCTCGAGGCTAAGCCCGGGAGCCCCAAGCGAATCCTGACCGAAGCCAGAGTCGGATACCGGTTGGCGGTCTGACCCGATTCGATTCCTACACGAATCTTATGCTTCCGCTCCGTTTTTGACGGTGGCTGATATACCGGAGAGCCCATTCTCGTCAAGTGAAAGTTAGGGCTTCGACTCGAAATCTCTACACGTTCGGTCTGCAACGACTCGTCTTGGCGGAGGACCAGGTGGCAGCCCGGTTGGAGAGTTTGATCGTGGCTTCTTCAAGCCACCGGGTGGAAGCGCATCTCAAGTTGATTCGGAACGAGACAAACCTACACCTCGCCCGCACGCTTCAGATGTGCCGCGAAGTGGACGTCGACGCGAGGGATTCGAACGAGTCGCTCGAGCGGCTCGTTCGAGCCGAGGTCGATTGCTATCTCGATGCCGAAAGTTTTGATCCGATGAGCGAAAGCGGAGCGGTGTGCGCGTCGATTCGCCTTCAGCATTACCTGCTTCACCTTTACTCCGCCCTCGGATCCGCGGCAAGAGACCACGGGTTCGGGCGCCACTCGCTTGCCCTGGAGGTCGCCTATGAAGCCAAACAGACAAGGCTCATGATCCTCAAAGCGTTCCTGGAGGATCTTGAACCGGAAACGAGTACAAAGGCGAAGTCGGTCCGCCGAGTCTGGCCGTCGCTGCTGCTGCTTCTCACCAGCTGAGACCTAGCTTGGCGACGCCAACCCCCTCCGGATGGTCGGGATCGATACGGTCACCGACAGGCCCCCCTGCGCGCCTGCAGCCGCTTCGACCGAACCGCCGTGAAGTTGAGCCACACGACGGGC
This sequence comes from Fimbriimonadaceae bacterium, assembly GCA_035295605.1. Classification (GTDB taxonomy): domain Bacteria; phylum Armatimonadota; class Fimbriimonadia; order Fimbriimonadales; family Fimbriimonadaceae; genus DAIDHV01. The sequence continues at coordinate 3,538 of DATGIR010000550.1, forward strand.
GAGCTCCATCGCCAGGGTGTTGCCATACCGGGAGCCCGGGGTCTCACCGTGTCCAGCCGGATCCTCGTGTTTGGCGGGCACGCGGCCGGGCCGTCGGCTGTCGATCTTGACGCTGGCCATCACGCCCGAGACGGTGGAAACATGCACTTCGTCGTTAGGGGCGGCTCGCTCCGACGCATCGTCCAGCAGGGCCATCACGGAGGCCTCCACTAGGCTCGGGTCACCGCGAATCAACGACTCATGCGCGTCCAAATTCAGGACCACGCGGACT
>DATGIR010000551.1:0-6200 GCA_035295605.1 Fimbriimonadaceae bacterium
CATAATCGATGCAGAAGTGATCCAATGAAGGCACACGCTCTCCGAGGCTTCCTGTTTCTTGGCGCGGCAACGTTCTCGCTCCCCTTACTCGGGCTCGCGCCGAGCCCGCCCCAGTTTGAGTTCGTACCGAGCTACTTCCCCGCCCAGCCTGGGGATCAACCCATCGGCGCGGCTCATGGGGGAGTCGCGGTGGATCGAGCCGGCAACGTCTACGTGTCCACGGATACGGATCGGGGAATCTTGGTCTTCGGCCCCAGCGGGAAATTCTCCCGGTCGTTTGGACCCACCCAGATTCACGGACTATTTCTGCAGCGCGAGCACGGCGTCGATTACCTCTACTGCGCCCGGCCGAACTTCAACGAGGTTGAGAAGCTCAGGCTCGACGGCAGCGTGGTTTGGAAGATGGGATATCCGGAGAAGTCCGGCATCTACGCGAACGCCGGCGAGTTCCATCCGACAAACGTCGTGGCGACGCCCGACGGCACGATCTTTGTGGCCGACGGCTACGGAAAGAAATGGATCCACAAATACACGGCTGATTTGACGTACGTGAAGTCGTTCGGCGGGCCCGGCTCGGTCACCCCGGCGGAGGAAGGCAAGTTCAACACGTGCCACGGGCTCACGGTGGATAACCGCGGCCCGAAGCCGCTGCTGTTCGTCTGCAATCGAGAGAGCGGCCGTGTCGAACACTGGGACACCGATGGAAACTTTCTCGGGGTGCTGGTTCGCGATCTGCGCATGCCGGCCGCGGTGCAGATTCGGGGCGACTACGTAGCGATCGCGGAACTACAGGGTCGCGTGACGGTCCTCGACAAGGAGAACAAGATCGTCGCGCAACTGGGCGACAACCCCGATCCGAAGCAGCGTGCCAACTACGGACTCGCGCCGTCGGCATGGACAGACGGCGTCTTCAACTCGCCGCACGGGATTTCGTTCGACCGTTCCGGAAGCATCGTTGTCTCCGAGTGGAGCCAGTACGGGCGGATCAGCAAGTTCGCGCTGAAGCGGTAGGGCGGGCCCCGGTCACGGATCCCCGATCACGGATCCCCGATCCCCGAAATGGTATCTTTCTATCCCGCTTGCCCAGGTGGTGAAATTGGTAGACGCGCTGGCTTCAGGTGCCAGTGGCCGCAAGGCCGTGAAGGTTCGAGTCCTTTCCTGGGCACCAATTCAAGATCCATCGACTCAGTGCTTCGATTGAGGCGGCTTTGCTACTCTCAAAACCCACGTTCGGAAGTATCCGATAAATCGCTTCTGCCGCAGATCGTGGACTGAATAGACCAGAATCCCGTTTGCGTCCGTCGCCGCGCTTGTTCCCTGGCTAGCGGGGCTCAACAACGTCGGAAACGATGGGGCATGTTGACCGGCCCCCGCCGGGAGGAACAAACGGCCGGGCCCCCAGTGAACCAAGTCGGTGGATGATGTGGCGTAGAGCCCGTGCGCCGTACGAAAGACCATTAACCACGCATTCAGAGCTTTGTTCCAAGTCACGTTAGGTTGCACTGCCGCCAACTTCCCGCCGGGCGATAGCACAACCGGCTTGGAGGAGGTTTGCGTGCCCGCCGGCCCCCACCCTGAACCTTGCCATTTCTCCCACGCACCGGGCCGAGTCACGTCCGAAAGCAGAGCGCGAGCTACGTTGATTCCGCTGGGTACCTTCGGTTTGGCCATCACCACCCGGTCGGCGTAAAGCAAATATACGTGCTGGTTGGTGGGCCCGGCAGCAGCGGCCTGCACGACGGCAGTAGGACCACTCGCGCCCGAGTCCATCTGCTTCTTGCCGCTGATGAACTTGGCGACCGTCGCTTGACCGGACTGAGCCACATCGAGTCCCTCGATGGCCGGCGTCGCGCTGGCAGGTATGGTCCACGTGAGGCCCCCGTCGTTCGACGACGAGATCCCGACTGTTGAGATAAACGGATTCCCCTTTGGGTAGTTCGGATGGTACTCGCCGTCGCAAAATGCCACTAACTGATTGGCGCCGGAGACCACAAGGCCGTCAAACGCCCCGTAGTCCCGATCCCAGGAGTTTCCTGATCCAGGCGAGGCCGCACCAAATACCTGGGTGCAAGACGTTCGGGCGAACGCACCCGGGCTGAACGATGTGACCTCAAAGCGGAACGCTCCTTGAGCCTGGTTTCGAGGCTTCTTTGGATCCCGACCGTCGATGTAAACCCTGAAGGCGTCACCAGTCTTAACGTATGTTATATGCCCGTTAGGAGCGTTCTTAAGGTCTCCGAACGCAATCGGAGTCTCGGGGCCTAGTGAAAGCGAAAAGACGACACTTTGCTTCTGCTTAACGCTATGTCCCGCGGGACGAGATCCCCGATGGCGAACGGTCGCCTGGAAACTCCCGGAAGCCGCAATATTTGATACCGCTACTCCGATTGCAGAAACGGCAACACCAAGCCCTCGCATCCGCACGATGCGATTCTACTCCGCAGACATGGGCACCACCGGCTACCCCTTGATCCAGTCCAAGTCGCCGAACGGATAGAACGCTAGGGCGTAGATCAGGGCCAACGCGGCGAACACGGCGCCAATCCCCGCGCTTCTTCCCACGCGGATCCCCCGAAGCCCAAAGAACCACACTAATCCGATTCCGAGCAGGTCTACGCACACATCGCTGAGCTTCCCCCCGCGGTGCGGCACCCAAACCTGATGCACCTCGTCGGAAAGGGCGTACAAAGCCGCACCCGCCAGGCAGATCCACGTCCGACCGGGCCAGGCTCGAACGAGCAGCCATGCCAAGACGGCGAATTCAACGGCGTGGTAACCCTTGACCGCCAACCACCAGGACATGGTCCAAAACTGCAAAAAGCGGTCCTGTCCCACGTGCCCTCCGGTCCCCGACACCACGATGCCGGCGAGCTGCCGCCGCGTTACGACCGTCATCGACGAAAGGAATATCCATGTGGCCCAAGCGAGCGCCGCGAGGAACGCTCCAGGTGCGATTGGGCGTGCGTCGCCGCTCACCTGATCGCGTAAAGGTTGCCGTCCGTCGAGCCGACGTAGACCGTTCCGTCCGTTCCGATCGACGCGCTGTTGGCCATGCCGCCGTGCGGCAGCGACCACACCTTCGAGCCGGACGGGCTCACCGCATACACGTTGCCGTCGTACGACTCCACGTAGATCGTGCCGTCCGAACCGATCGCCGGGCTCGCCTGCACCCAGCCGTTCGCGGCAAAGCTCCACTTCACCGTACCGTCCGGGTTCACCGCATACAGGTGGTTGTCGAACGAGCCGACATAGATCGTCCCGTCCACGGCGATCCCCGGGCTTGAAACCACGAAGCCGGACATGAAATTCCCCACCGGCGTCGCCCACTTCTGAGTTCCGGATGGTGTAAGCGCGTAGAGGTTACCGTCGTCGGCCGAAACATAGATCGTCCCGTCCGCGGCGATTGCGGGAGTCTGAAACGCGGTCGTGCCGCCCGTGTAGAACACCCACTTTTGGGTCCCGTTCGGATTGATGGCATACACGCTGGCGGTGAGATTCGCCCCGATGTAGATCGTGCCGTCGATCCCGATCGCGGGGCTGGCAAACGTCGAACCGTTCAACAGAAACTTCCACTTCAGCGTCCCGTCGCTGTTGAGGGCGTAGAGGTACCCGTCGTACGAAGCTTCGTAAACCGTCCCGTCCCCCGCGATCGCCGCGCTGCCCTCGACCGGGGCGCCCGTTTTGTAAGCCCATTTCTGCGTCCCATTCGGGTTGACCGCATAGATGTAGGTGTCGTACGACCCGAAATAGAGGGTTCCATCGGGCGCGATTGCCGGTCCACTGTAGATCTGGGCGCCCGTCGAAAAGTGCCACTTGATGGCTCCGGACGGGCTCACCGCATCCATTCCGGAGACCGCGCTCCCGATGTAGATCGTCCCATCCGCCGCGATGCTGGAAGACGACCAACCGGCGCCGACCGGCACCGACCAAAGCACATTGCCCGTCGCTCCCGATCCGCCCACGCGGCCGTTGTTCAGGCTGTCGCCCCGGAACTTCGACCACGTGGCAGGCGGAGCGATGCCGTTGATCGTGATCGTGCCCGGGGAGCTGGTGATCCCGTCGATCTTGGCGATGACGGTGCTGGTGCCGGGCGCCAGGGCGTTGGCGTCACCCGCCGGATCCGTGCTGAGGAAGCTGCTGCCCGTGGCGACGGAGAAAGAGTACGAGCCGGGAGTGACGACGACCAGGTTGTTGTTCGAATCGAAGGACGAAGCCGTCAGCGTGAACTTGTCGCCAACGTTTGCGGTGTGGGCAGCAACCGTTGCCGACTTGATAACGCCCGTGAAGTTGAGGTCGCCAAGGGGTGCGCCGTTGGGAGTGAGCAGGGCGCCCGCGGTGTTGAGCGTGATCGTTGCCGAAGCGGTCCCGACGATGGCGCCCGCCTCGGAGGGGTTGGCATAGAACGTCGCGGACATCAGGTACGTCCCTTGCGTCTCCAGCGCGGTCGCCGACGTGAAGGTATCGCTGTGCGCGGCAAGCCCGTTGCTGCGGTTCCCCTTGATCCCCACGTCAAACCCGGTCTTGTCGGTCCGGTGGAAGATGATCCCGACCGACAGCGCCGAGTTCGGCGCCGATATCGACCGTGTCCGGTCGGGCCACGCAATTGTAATGCTCGGAGTTCCCGTCGGGCCGGTCCCGGTCGTCCCCGTCGAGCTGGTCGTTCCCCCCGTAGTGCCGGCGGTCGTCGATCCGCTCGCCGTCGTGCCAAAGGTGTGGGCGCCGCCGCCGCCGGCGCACCCGATGATAACGACGACCGCGAGCGCCATCCACAAGGCTATCGGCCAAGCTGCACGCCGCGGGCTCATGCCAGTCAGTATAGGGCAAGTCTCTTGCGGGCACTGGCCGCCAGGTAGCCTTCGGCGTCATGGAGCTCAAGCCCCTCGCGCTCGGCGGATTTACGAACGTGCGCAACCTCTTCATGAAGGACCTCGAGGCCCTTCCCGACGACGCCTTTACAACCAGTTTTGGCCCCGCATGCCGGGCGGTTGCCGACATCGTCTATGAGGTCAACCTCGTCAACGATCACGTCGGCATAGTGATCCGAGGCGAAGAGGCGTTCCCTTGGCCGGATGAGGGCTGGATCAAAGCGCCGAAAGACTTCCGGACCAAAGCCGCGGTGGTCGCAGGCTACAAGGCATCCACCGACAAGATCATCGCCACCATCGAGGGCTTCTCCGAAGCCGACCTCGAGGGCAAGCTCCAAACCGAGCAGGGCGAAACAACGCGGTACCAGCGGTGCCAATTCATGATGATCCACACCTGGTACCACCTCGGCCAGCTCAACTTCGTCCAAACCCTGCTCGGCGACACCGAGTGGCACTGGAGCTAAAACCGAGGTTCGAGCGTCAAACCAACATGATGGGCGGCAAACTGATGCTTCACTCCCTCGCGGTCCTCGGCTGCAGCTTCGTGCTTTCATGTGGCTATGCCCAAGACCCCACCGCTCCACCGGCGCCAACGGAGTCCAAGTGGAAGTTCGACAGCAAGCTCGCCTGGGACTACCTGGTCAAGCAGGTCGCATTCGGAACGCGCGTGCCTGGAACCGACCCCCAGATAAAGTGCCGCGACTTCCTGCTCGCCGAGCTCAAGAAGGGGTGCGACGACGCCCACACTCAGCACCTCACCCATCATTGGTCGTTCACGAACAAAGACGTCGACATCTACAACGTCATCGGCACCCAGAATTGGGACACCGCCAAGGTTCGGGTCGTCCTTCTCACCCACTGGGATTCGCGCCCGTTCGCCGACGGTCCCTTTTCCAAGCCCGAGCTACGCACCGCCCCCTTCCCTTACAGCCCGATTCCCGCCGCCAACGATGGCGCCAGCGGAACCGGCGTGCTTCTGGCGCTCGCCCAGGCCCTCAAGGGCCGGCTCCCCGCCGATGTCGGCGTGATGTACCTGCTCGACGACGGTGAAGATCTCGGTCCCAGCCTCGAGGAAATGCTGCTCGGCGTCGACTACTTCGCCAAGCACCTCCCCGACCCGAAGCCGGACTACGGGATCTTGCTCGACATGATCGGGAACACCGACACGAGAATCCCGATGGAGCAGGAGAGCATCAAGTTCGCCGACCGCATTCTCAAGGCGTTCTATGCCAACGCGAAGGCGGTGGGCCTCGAGAAGACGTTCCCCGCGGTTGTCGGCGATGACCTGGAAGACGACCACCTGCCACTCATTCAGCATGGGGTGCCGACGATCGA
>DATGIR010000552.1:0-3572 GCA_035295605.1 Fimbriimonadaceae bacterium
CTCGGAAAGCAACCATGAAGCGCGAATTTGACCCGATTTGTCCGGACCCATAACCATCATCAGATTCCCCGTCTCATCAAGCCAATTAAAGGAGCCGTGCAGCTTCACGTAATTGAATTGGTTATGAAAGGCAACGGGTTCTCGGACCGACGGGATCCTCACGTCCAAAGCCGATGAATAAGTCGGAACTAGGCTCGTAAACCACTGCCGTCCCGGATCAATTGACCCCGGGAGCGGAACACCGGGCAGAGCCGGCGGCGAACTGGTAACCGGCCAGTTGAAGAAACTCCGCTCGATCAGCAAATCCTGATTCACCGTGAACGTATAGCTCTCGGATGAACTGGCCATGAACATACCGAGGAATTCTTGGAACCGATAGATTCCCCCGAATTGAGCCGTTTCGATTTGCCTGTCCATCGCAATGAAGGCGTCTCGAACCGCGCTGACTATCGAGCTGTACGCCGTCGGCCCGTAGACGCCCGCAAGAGCGGACTCAAGAGCAACTTCGAACATCGTATGTTCGTGGAGAGCCCTCGATGCGCTCTCGTCTGCCAAAACGGCAGGGTGGCTAATAAGGTCCGCCCAAACCTCGGAGGCCAACTTGGCCCCCCAGTTCTTCGACAGCCCAGCTCCGGTGAGTAGTATCCTCATTCGTGAATGCTCATCCCGTTTCGCCATCTAATAGAATTCAGCCCTACCGTAGCCACGTGTAACGGCGCTGATTGCCCCGCGCGACTCCCCTCGGGGCTTCATGACGGCACACCCAGTGGCGCGTCGCGTGCCACTAAAGCAACTAAGGCTCACGGACGTACGCTCGAATTAAATTGAATGAACCCAGCACCGTGAACACGACCAGAATGACCAAGTCCGCCGCGTCAAAGACATACTGAATTTTGAGCCGGTCGAAGAGGACTAGCTCGTGCCCCCAGAGCCGTTCCATCAAGTACTCGAGGAGCCTGATGGCGCCGAGCATCGCCCCCACGACGATTAGGTGCGCCGCGAGCTCGACCAACACGCGACCCACCTTAGCAAGCGGATGGGGGTCTCGACCCAGTCGGTACATGGAATCACAATTGTATCCTGGCAACCACGCAAGGCACCGATTACACCGGCGGAATTTCGTCGCGCAATAGGTATCTCAAGATCCTCTTCCTTCGCCGATGGAGGTCATGGACGGCAACCGCTGAGGTAGTCGCGATAGCCTTGCAGCGGATCGATATTTCCGTCGCAATGGAAGTCAGAAGCTCGTTCTCCGGTTGTTCTAACACTTGTTCGCCGCTAATCTGATCAGATGCCCATAGCGTTTCACAGCCCAAGTAATTCCCAAGCCTCATTACGGCGTTGCGAAGATCAACCTGACTCTCGGGTGGATAGTCCAGATTCTCCACCAATATAAGTTGCTCAAGCCACTCGTCCTGAAGTTCGCCCCTCAGGCTCTCCATCTTGTCTATGAGGACGCGACGGCTCGCCCATGCGGCCTCATTGTCCCCAGGCGGAGGGGCGCGCCGCATTATTGACGTGAGGCCTGGAACCAGTTTTCGCGCCTCGTAAACCTTGGCCTGGGTAGCGGTGGACTTTGCCAAGAGCTCAAGCGCCTGTCGGCGTCGCTCCTCTAGCCTTGACTTGTGATACTGGATCGTTGCGTGGCGGTCCTGGCGAACGGTCTCTGCAACCTCACGTATCAAGCTGGCCAAGAGAGGTAAGCACCCCCCGGCCGCGCCAGCGACGGCTGCTTGCACGAAGGTCAGCTGCGTAGTGGCCATTCGTGGATGTTACAGCGAACGACCTTGCTTCTGGAGGTCGCGGTTAGCCTGGATAATAGTGGCCATCGGCAGCTTCACGCCAACAGCGGCATGATGACCTCGCCGTGCACGTCCGTCAGCCTTCGCATGCTGCCGTTGTGATAGTACGTCAGCTTCTTGTGGTCCAGGCCCAGCAGCCGCAGCACCGTCGCGTGGAAGTCGTAGATCGTCGCCACGTCCTGCACCGCCTTGTAGCCCAGCTCGTCCGTCGCCCCATACGAGAACCCGGCCTTCACCCCCGCCCCCGCCATCCACGCCGTGAAGCCGTTGGGGTTGTGGTCGCGGCCCTCGCTGCCGGTCTGGTGGGTCGGCATCCGGCCGAACTCCGTCGTCCATAAGACCAGCGTGTCCTTCAGCAGCCCGGTCCGCTTCAGGTCGTGCAGTAGCGCCGCCGTCGGCTGGTCCATGATCGGCGCGTGCCGCTCGTAATCCTTCTTCAGCGTCTTGTGGGCGTCCCAGTTCAGCAGCCCGTCCACCGCCGAGGCGTGCGAGCCGCAGTACACCTGCACGAACCGCACCCCCCGCTCCAGCAACCGCCGGGCGAGGATGCAGTTGCGGGCGTAGCCCGCCTTGATCGGGTCGCCGCTGTCCGCCCCGTAAAGCGCGAGCGTTTCCCGCGTCTCGTGGGAGAGATCCGTCGCCTCCGGCGCGCTGAGCTGCATCCGCGCCGCCAGCTCGTAGGCGCCGATTCGGGCCGAAAGCTCGCTCTGGCCGGGATGCGCCCGCAGATGCTCGTGGTTCAACCCCTCCAGGTACGCGCGCAGCTCCCGCTCGCCGGCCGCGTCGCTTCCCGGCGGCGACTTCAGGTTCGCGATCGGCGTGTCCACGCTGAACGGCGTGCCCTGGAACGTGGCGGGCAGAAAGCCGGCGCTCCAGTTGGCAGGGCCGTTCGGCGGCGCCCCGCGCGGGTCGGGAATCGCCACGAACGCGGGCAGGTTCTGATTCAGGGTGCCCAAGGCGTAGGTGACCCACGCGCCCATGCTGGGGAACCCGTCCAGGATGAAGCCGGTGTTCATCTGCAGCATCGCCGGGCCGTGGGTGTTGCTCTTGGCGGTCAGCGAGTGGATGAACGCCATGTCGTCCACGCACTCGGCCAGGTGGGGCAGCAGATCGGTCACCCACTTGCCGCTCTGGCCGTGTTGCTTCCACGCCCACGGGCTCTTCATCAGGGCCCCGTTGCCGCCTTGAAACGTCACCAGCTTCTCCTCGCCGGGCATCGGCTGGCCGTGCATCCGCACCAGCTCCGGCTTGTAGTCGAAGGTGTCGAGCTGGCTCACCGCTCCGGGGCAGAAGATCTGCACGATGCGCCGCGCCTTGGGCGGGTACTGCAGCGGCCTCGATTGAGCGCCGGCCTCTTCCGCCAGCAGGCACGCCAGCGCGATGCTGCCCAGCCCGGTGCCCATCTGGCCCAGGAACTGACGCCGGTCCATCAGCCCGTCGTGGCTGAGGGGGCTCCGGTCGGCGTGGGGCTGCTTAGTAGTAAAGGAACTCATTGGCGTTCATCAGGGCCCGGCAAAGGGTGTTCAGGCCCCGGTCGGCGACCAGGCGTCGGGCGGCCTTCCGCTCCTCGGCCCGCGGCGGGCGGCCGAATGCGTCCAGGAAGGCCCGCTCGGTTTGGGCGGCGGCGTACGGCCCCGCCTCGCGCCGCACCCGGTCGGCGAAGAAGCCCGCTTGCTGGATCAGGAAGCTGCCGTTGAGCAGGCTCAGGGCTTGCAGGGCGGAGGTCGTGGTTTCGCGCCTCGGCGCCCGATCCGCGCACTCCGGGCAGTC
>DATGIR010000553.1:0-18540 GCA_035295605.1 Fimbriimonadaceae bacterium
CGCACCACCTTTCGGTGCTGCTCATCGAGGACAACTCGGCAAACGTTCGGCTGATCGAGAAGTGCCTGGCGCGTTTCAAGGGCGCTACCCTGAGGGTCGCACTGAACGGCGCCACCGGCATCGAAGCGGCGTTTGACAATCCGCCGAACCTTGTGTTATTGGACCTGAACTTGCCCGATATCGGGGGTCTGGAAGTACTCAAGGCGCTCAAGGCGGACCCAAGAACAAAGGACGTTGACGTCGTCGTTACGACGGCTGATGCCTCACGCTCGCAAATAACCCGATTGATGGAGGCTGGAGCGACCGATTATATAACCAAACCGATCGACCTGCGGTCATTGCGGTGGACGGTGGAGCAATCTATGTCCGGAGGACTCGCAAAGAGTGCATAACTTTTCGCCGAGCGACGTCTCCGGCTTTCATATCTTCGTCCTGGACGACAATCCCATCAACTTGCTCCTGATGAGCAAGCTGCTCGCGAAGGCGGGGTACACGCACGTAACGACGTCGAGCTCGCCCGAGACCGCGGAGTCCGACATCGTCGCCTCGGTGCCCGACCTCATCATTCTCGACCTGAACATGCCCGTGATGGATGGTTACGAGGTGCTTCGCCGCATTCGCACGAACGAGTCGATCACGGGTTTTCTGCCGGTACTGGTCTTCACTGCCGACGCTAGCGGGACCGCGCGAAGCAGGGCCCTCGAACTCGGCGCGTCCGACTTCCTGACCAAGCCGGGCGATCCGGACGAGATCCGGTTGCGGGTTCGGAACTTCCTAACGATGCGCCACTACCACCGGCAGCTTGAGGATCAGAACGCAGCACTCGAGCAGCGCGTACAGGAACGAACTCGAAGTCTCTACGAGGCGCAGCTGGAAGTGGTCTACCGGCTGGCGCTTGCCGGCGACTATCGCGACGACAGCACGGGAGAACATTGTCAGCGCGTCGGAGAGATGTCCGGGCAGATTGCGCTCGCGTGCGGCATGAACCCTACCGAAGCGGAGTTGGTCCGGCTCGCGGCGCCCCTTCACGATATCGGCAAGGTCGGCGTCTCGGACCTGATTCTCAACAAGCCCGGGAAGCTGAGCGAGGAGGAGATGTCGGTCATGCGGCGCCACACCGAGCTTGGCGCCGCAATTCTTCGGAATAGCAAGAGTGAGATCCTGCAGATGGCCCACACAATCGCGCTCTCGCACCACGAGCGCTGGGACGGCAACGGCTACTGCTCCAACCTAAGCGGCGAGGCGATACCGCTACCGGGAAGGATTGTGGCGGTTGCGGACGTCTTCGATGCGCTCACTCACGTTCGGCCGTACAAGCGCGCCTGGTCGGTCAACGAAGCACGCGCGGAAATCCTCCGTGGAAGCGGCACGCAGTTCGACCCGAAGGTGGTGGAGGCGTTCTTGAAGATTGTGCCGGAAGAGTCCGAATCGTCGGCTGAAGCCGCCTAGCCCAGGCGTTGGGCCAAAGTGTCGGTATCGTTTGCGTTCGCGAGGGGCTTTCGGCTTGCGAGCCCTTCGAGGGCCAGCGCTTGCGTGGCCACGGTGCTCCGGAGCTGATTGATCTCGGTTCGCATTTGTTCGAGTTCGGCTTGGACGAGTTCTCGGCTTCGACTCCCGTGGATGATCTCGGCCATCTTCCGCTGGTGGCTCTGCATTACGGCGATAAGGCCAATGACCATTCCGGTGATCGGAATCATCATCGCCAGCGTTCCGGGGTCAAAGATGTCGGCTAATGGGAGTGGGATGAACGCCAGCAATTGGGGCCTCCGATCCTTAAGTATACGGCTACGCGATTGGGCCAGGTGCCCCGAGAATCAGCCAAGCCGGCGTTTTAGCTCTTCCGGGTCTCCGACGGGGACCGTAGGGGGGTTCAGGGCCCGCAGTTGCGACCTGAGCTCGGACACCTCGGCTTTCACGGCTTCCAGCTCGCCCAGGATGGCGTCTTCCCTTCGCCTTCCGTGGATGATTTCCGCCATCTGCCGCTGGTGGCGCGTGAGGATGGCCATGATTGGGATGGCGCAGACACCGATGACGATAGCCAGCGGCCCTAAAACTTCGCCGCTAAAGAAGCTGACCGCGATCAGGGAAGATGTGTTGCCCATACGCCAAACCCTCCGTCAGTATACGACCGGTCCGAGTCGGGAGTGCCGAGACTAGGCACTCGCAGTCGCGAGCGCATCCTCGAGGGCGACGGTTCCCTCGTAAAGCGCGCGACCAATGATGACGCCTTCCGGGGCATCTTCACCAAGCCCCTGGAGCCGGCTCAGGTCGTCCAGGGATCCGATGCCGCCACTGTGAATCACTGAAAGTCCGGACGCCCGCCTTACGGCAGTGAGGAGTTCTGTATTGGGTCCGGTCTGCATGCCATCTCGCGCGATGTCGGTGAGGACGATACGCCGGCAGCCGTCCCTCGCCGCGTTTGCGGCGAGTTCCTCGGCCTTGAGAAGCGACTTCTGCGACCAGCCGGCGGCGGCGGCATGCCCGTCGCGGGCATCGATGCCGGCGGCGACGCGCTCGCCAAAGTCCGCGAAAAGCCTAGCGGCGAACCAGGGGTCGGTGACGAGACGGGTTCCGACGACGATGCGGGCGACGCCCATCTCGAGGATTCGCTTGGCGGAATCGTGTGAGCGGATGCCCCCGCCGAACTGGATCGGGACACCCAGCCTGACGATGAGCTCGACGACCCGCCAATGCTGGGGTTCGCCGCTCTTGGCTCCGTCCAGGTCGACCACATGGAGCCAGCGGGCTCCAGATTCGATAAACCTCTCGGCTACGGAAATGGGATCCGTGTCGTACACGGTTTCCCGATGGAAATCGCCCTGAGCGAGCCGCACGGCGTTGCCGCCTCGTAAGTCGATCGCGGGAAGGATCAGCACGCGACGAACCGCCGAAGCATCCGAAGGCCAACTTCCCCGCTCTTCTCCGGGTGGAACTGGCAGCCCCAAACGTTCCCGCGGCCGACGGCGGCGGTGAACTCCACGCCGTGGTGGGAGGTCGCGACGACGTCCGAGCCGTGGTCGCAGAGAGTCACGAGGGAGTGGACAAAGTAGACCTGCTCTCCTTCGCGCCCCCCGGCGGTCGGCCCCTCATCCCGGAGGTAGTGGAGGCTGTTCCAACCGATATGCGGGATTTTCACCCGCGGAGCAGGTTGGAGGTACTTAACTCGTCCTTCGAGGAGGCCAAGCCCCGCAAAGGATCCCCGCTCCTCGCTCGACTCGAAGAGGAGCTGTTGGCCCAAACAGAGACCCAGGATTGGCATTCCGTCGCGCGCGGCCCGCCGGATGTCATGCACTAGGGGCGAAAGCCGCTCCATCGCGGCGCCAAATGCGCCGACTCCGGGAATGATGAGCCGGGTCGCTCCGGCAAGATTTGGTTGGACCGAGGCGGAGCATCCTACTGCGCGCAGGGCCTGCTGCACCGAGCGCAGGTTGCCCATTCCGTAGTCGAGGATGACGGTCAATCGATCTTGCCCTTGGTGGAAGAACTTCCTTTGCGATCCACCTTTCGGGTCGCCTCGAAGAGCGCGCGGCCCAACCCTTTGAAGAGGGCCTCGCACACGTGGTGATCGTTATCGCCGGCAAGCTTTTTGATGTGAAGGGTGATTCCGGCATGCGTGGTGAGGGCGCGCACGAACTCTCGGATGCACTCGGTGGATAGCTCACCAATCGATTCTCGTTTGAATTCGACGTCGAAGACGAGCAACCCACGCCCGCTAATATCCAGAGCGACGAGTACGAGCGCCTCATCCATGGGGGTGGCGTTGCTTCCGTAGCGGACGATGGATGAGTCGATGTCCAGGGCCTGGCGGATGGCTTGCCCAAGGACGATACCGACGTCTTCGACCGTGTGGTGATCGTCGATCTCGAGGTCGCCCTCGGCGCTGATACCGACGTCAAACTGGCCGTGGAATGCGAGCTGCGCGAGCATGTGGTCGAAGAAACCAACACCGGTGAGGATGTCGCGGCGCGTTCCGCCGTCGAGGTCGATAACGACCTGAACCCGCGTTTCCTTGGTTTCACGCTCTACTTCCGCGTAGCGCACACCCGGCGCGGTTTTGCTCATTGCAACCAGTTTACTAAGGCGGCCCGAACCTGCGTTGCTGAGAAGGTGCTAGGTCCGGTGTGCCGCGGAAAAAGGAAAAGGGCCTTCCGGTTGGAAGGCCCTGCTCAACAGGAGGTGCAATCCCGCCGATGTGCTCTACATTTCAGAACGCCTTGAACTGCAGCTTCGCAGAAGCGCTCCTCAGTGCCCTTGCACCGACGGTGGCCGCAAAACGAGACTGTCGAAAGATGAAACCCAACTTCTTCGTTCGGCTTGATAACGCTTAACGAAGGCCCGTCGCAGAGCCCTCATGTGGCGTTGATCAATCTCACCACGCGACCCTCGCTACGTCTACGGAGTTAGCTGTCGGGTTCGGGCCAAGAGTTACCCTAGGAGTTCTATTCGAACCCCATACACCCCTAATTAACGGTTCCCCCGTTCTTCCTTGCGGAAGATTCGACGAGTGGCTTTGCAGCCCAATGGGTAGTTTAGCACACACAACAGCCTCGCTGGGCACGAAGTTCCCAGAAAATGCACGAACTGGACGCCTCGGTACACTTCGGCGCGATGGCGATCCTCGTCGACAGCTCCACCCGCGTCCTCGTTTGCGGCATGACCGGCCGCGAAGGCTCCTTCCACACCCAGCAAATGCTGGAGTACGGCACGAAGGTCGTGGCTGGCCTGACACCCGGCAAGGGTGGTTCTGAGCACCTCGGGGTTCCAGTGTTCGATTCGGCCAAAGAGGCGGTAGCGGCGGCGGGCGCCAACGCGGCAATCGTGTTTGTGCCCGCCCCGTTCGCGAGCGACTCCGTGCTGGAGTGCGAAGCGGCGGGGATACCGTTCGTGACGCTGATCACGGAGGGGGTTCCGATCCAGGATTCCGTCAAGATGGTCAACCGGCTCCGGGCCAACGGGACGACCCGGCTGCTCGGGGGCAATTGCGCCGGGATCATCACTCCCGGCCAATGCAAGATGGGGATCATGCCAGGCCACATCTTCAAGCCCGGCGACTGCGGGCTTGTGAGCCGCTCCGGCACCCTTACCTACGAGGTCGTCTACGAGATGACCCAGGCCGGATTCGGGCAAACGACGTGCGTCGGCATCGGCGGCGACCCGTTGCCCGGCACCCGCTTCATCGAGGTCATGCAGATGTTCGAAGCAGATCCGGCGACGAAGGCCGTCGTCCTCATCGGCGAAATCGGCGGCTCGGACGAGGAGACCGCGGCCGAGTACATCAAGCAGATGACAAAGCCGGTGGTCGCGTTCATCTCGGGTCGAACGGCACCGCCAGGAAAGCGAATGGGGCACGCCGGCGCGATCATCTCGGGCAACACGGGGACACCGCAGTCCAAGGTCGCCGCAATGGCGGCGGCGGGCGTTCCCGTCGCCGACCGGACCAGCGACGTGCCACGGCTGCTCGCCGAAGCGACCGGGCGGGTACCCGCAACCGTTTAGCATGCCGGCACGCCGAACCGCGTCCTCAGGATCGCCGTTCGAGACTTCGATCGGCTTTTCCCGGGCGTTGCGCGTCGGCGCCTTCACCTCCGTGTCCGGAACGGCACCGGTAGATTCGGATGGCACGAACGCGGCGGTCGGCGACGTGATCGGCCAGGCGCGCCGGTGCTTCGAGATCATTCAGGATGCCCTTCACCAGGTGGGAGTGCCGCTCCAGGACGTCGTGCGGACGCGGATGTATCTCGTTCGCGCCTCGGATGGTGAGGCCGTGGGCTTGGTTCACGGCGCGTTCTTTGGCGAAATTCGTCCGGCGGCGACCATGGTCGTCGTCGCGGGCCTCTTACGGCCAGAGTGGTTGGTCGAGGTCGAGGCGGACGCGTATTCGCCGGATCTCGCGTAGGTCGGTCTTGCTCGCTCCGTCGGTCTGACTCTTCGCTGATCGTCCGCGGTCTCCTCACGGGGTTGCTAACCTCGGGCAGGGACGCCCTCAAACAACGCAACCCCGCGTGTTCGGAGCCCAAGCGGACTGCGAAGAATAGGCCCGACGGAGCGAGAAGACCTCCCCGACAAGTGCCACGGGTCAGCGAGCCGTGGCACGGCAGCAAGCGCCCTCACTTCGCGTCGCTTTGCTCGGCTAGTCCCCCCGATGGGGGGACAGAGTCCGGACGACGCACGACCTCCTGGGCGGCTTTCCCCGTAGAATCCGGTAGTGCTGGAGCGATACTTCGACAACGCGGCCACGACCCCGGTCGATCCACGGGTGCGGGAGGCGATGCTTCCCTTCCTTGGGGAGGATTTCGGCAACGCGAACTCCATCCACGCATGGGGGCGGCGCGCCGCCGATGCGGTCGAAACCGCCCGGGGACAGGTAGCGAGGGCGCTCGGTGCGGAAGACCCCTCCCAAATCGTTTTCACGTCGGGTGCAACGGAGGGAAACAACTGGGTCCTAACCAGCTTTGCCCACGGCACCGTCAGCCCGTTCGAGCACAGTTCCGTCCGCGAAGCCGCTGCCTTTCTTGGCTTCGACGTGCTCCCCAACGAGGGATTGAGACTGGGGACGCCGCGCGAGGCCGGGGGTTTCATCAGCGTGATGGCGGTGAACAACGAAATCGGAAGCCGTTTCGACTTCGGAGGGGTGCGGCAGAGCGCTAAGGTGCTTCACTCCGACATCACCCAAGCGGCGGCGAAATACGCAGTCGACCTCGGGCCGCTCGACTACGCGACGCTCTCGGCGCACAAGTTCTATGGGCCGAAGGGGGTGGGGGCGCTTTACGCTCGCGACGCGCCCCTCCCCCCGATGCTCCACGGCGGCGAACATGAACACGGGCAGCGATCCGGCACGCTGAACGTCCCAGGCATCGTCGGAATGGGGGCAGCCGCGGCGGTCGCGGCTGAGCGACGAGAGATCGATGCCGCTCATGCGGCCCGGCTGGGAGAAATCGTGCTCGAGGAGGTTCGGCGCGTTCCCCATCACCGGGTTAACGGCGGTGACGATCGGGCACCCCATATTTTGAGCATCAGCTTTGCGGGTGTTCTCGGAGAAGCTCTTGTGGTGGAGGTCGATGCGGCCGGTTATGGCATCAGCAGTGGGGCGGCCTGCTCTTCCCATTCCACGGAGCCAAGCCACGTGCTCAGAGCGCTTCGCATTCCCCCCGAATGGATGAGAGGGACCATCCGGATCAGCTTTGGCCGCTTCAATACTGCGGATGCCGCGTATGGACTAGGGGCCGCGCTGAGGAAAGCAGTAACTACGTTGCGGAGTCTGAGTTAACGGAAAGTTGCGGGCTTTATTGCGCAATACGCAACCCAATCCACCCCCCGCATCGTCTCTATTCAGGGTTGGCATGGAACTTGCGAGGCGAAGGCATCTCAAGTCGAGCAGGTTTCTTGACAATTTTTGGTCCGTGTGATACGGTATGGAGCCGCTTTTTGGAACCGGAACTCGCTCCAAAGAGTAGTAGACATATCCGCGCAGATCAGAGGTTACGCACTCAGTGGCGAGTGCGACAGCCATTCATCCTGCAATTCATACAGCTATTGATGCGCTTTTCGGAGGACATACCAGTACATGCCAATTGAAAATGGGCTAGCAACGCAGCCACGCCGGGGACGTGCCATTACCGTCCGCACGCCCGGCCGCGTTTCCTTCATCGAAGGAGCGAACCCACACGCCCTAGACGATCATTCGACCGAGCCAGGTGAAGAAGACCTTCTGGAACTCGATGCCGCTGAAGACGAAGACGAAGCGACAGACGACAAGCCAATTGTCCCCGATGATTCCGAAGAGCTCGAGATGTGGATGCGGCAGACGCGCCGCGCCCAACTCTTGACACCTGAGCAGGAGGTCGACCTCGCCCGCAAGGTTCAGGCGGGCAGCATGCACGCCAAGAAGGTGCTCATCGAATCGAACCTCCGGTTGGTGGTTTCGATCGCGAAAAAGTACAACGCGCGCGGCATTCCGCTGGCCGATCTGATCCAGGAGGGCAACCTCGGTCTGATCCGCGCGGTCGAAAAGTTCGACTGGCGCAAGGGTTTCCGGTTCAGTACCTACGCGACTTGGTGGATTCGGCGGGCGATCGCGCGGGCGATCATCAACCAGGGCCGGACCATCCGGATCCCGGTCTACGTGGCCGAGCTGATCAACAAGGTTGTGAAGACCGCGTCCCGGCTCCAGCAGGAGCTTCAGCGCGAAGCGACCGAAGAAGAGATCTCTCGAGAAGTGGGACTCTCGCCAGATCGCGTTCGTGAGATGATGCGGGTCGCGGTCGAACCCATTTCGCTCGAAACCCCGGTCGGCGAGAAGGACAACAGCTCGATCGGCGACTTCGTGCAGAGCACGAACATGCCGACACCGGGTGACGTGACTTCCACGCTGATACGGCGCGAGGAGATCGACGGAATTCTCGGCAGGCTCACCTCGCGCGAGCGCGACGTGGTTCGGCTGCGGTTTGGGCTGGACGACGGCCGTTCGCGGACCTTGGAAGAGGTCGGCAGCGAATTGAACGTCACGCGCGAGCGCGTGCGGCAGATCGAGCTTCGCGCGATGAAGAAGCTGCGACACATCGGTCAGGAGCTGACCGCGCAGGGCTTCACGATTACGCCGACGCCCGTTTAGTCGTCTTCCTGATGAGGGGCCGCAATCAATCTGATTGCGGCCCTATTTCTATTTCATCAGCGTCGAATAGGGACGATCTCCGGCTGTTGGCCCGACGTGACCGCAAACGCCCGACCGGCCGGATCCACGGTGAGTCTCATATCGGCGTCAAACGGCCCGCCATGGTGTCCGTAGGCCTTGTACCATGGCCGGTGCGGCACGTGAACCATCACGGACTGGTGCGTGGTACCCCGAAGCAAGATCGCGACAAGGGCCTGGCTAACCTGATTGTTGACCTCCTGATCCTCCATTTTCGGCGTGTGTTCCAGGTCAAACTGCTGGATCAGGGCGAAGAATTGATCTGCATCTTCGGGCTTCGGCATGAAGTAATTCACCGAGACTGCCAGTGTTCCGTCCCGGGAGCCCTTAACACTGAGCGATTGCCCCAGACAACTCGGCGGTATGGGAAAGTCGAGTGTCGCGATTCGGTTCGGCTGGGAGTCAAAACCGGGCCGCCAAGTCAGTAGCGTTGTCGTTTCATGTTCTGGCTTGCCATCGGTCGCTAAACCGGCGAGCACGACTGTTCGACCATCGCCTACAACATATAGGGGCTCCAAGTTGCTCAGCTTGGGAGTCCGGCGGCAGTGGCTTCCGTCCCAGAACCAAACCTCACTGCCTCGCGATCCGATCAATCCCTTCGCTCCGAGCGAGGTCATGCTCGCGGTGACGAACGGGGCAGTGAAGCTGAATCGGCGCCGCAGAGTGCGGCCATCGAGGATCCACACTCTTCTGCCACGTTGGTACTCGCCTCCCGATGTTGTCGGGCTGAGCGGGCGGCCCGCGCGCCACTGCGACCGTTTAGTTTCGGCGGGTTTCGGATCGAGCTCGACGGACGCGAGGCCCCAGGGGGTCCATGCAAAGGGATCACCAACTCCCGTGCGTCGTGCTGATGAGCCTTTGCCAACTTGAAACAGAACGGTCGACTCTGGTTCGTCCCCGCGTACGCGGTCGAATGCCAGCATCCGACTGTCCGGTGACCAGGCCACATCCCCGTGAACACCGTGCGAAACAACCACGGTTGACGAGCCCGATCGGATCCAGAGGTCCGACTCTCCTCCAGAACCTTCCGTCGCATACGCAAGGCGCGACCCGTCGGGCGAAAACGAGGGGTCGGTTCGAGTGGCGCAACCGCTTATCGCGAGTGCCGCCGCTAGGGCCGTGCACGCCAATCGAACATTTGCCATCGGGCACCTCCCAGTGTCCCGGTCACCGGGCGAGGCTCTTGTTCCCCGGACGGCGCCGGCTCATTATAGGGCCGCCATAGGATTTATGCGAAGGTTTCCTCGGCATAGCTCAGTCCAAGCGAGGCTCCCAAATGCTGAAGGTCGATCTCGCCCGCGTCGACCGCCTTAATGGGCAAGGGCTCCCCGCCTAGAATCACCATACCGGGCGATACCGACGGCTGACCCACCGGGATCGACGTTTGCAGCAAGGCTCCAGCTCTCGTCACTCGGAGCGCGCAGCCACAGACCTTGCAACCGGATGCGTCGACGATGTCGCAGGCGGACTTTGAACCGAAGCAGTAGGCGCCCGACCTCGTCGCGGCGGCGTCATCGGCGAGCCTCGCATCGAGGCCCCAGGTTCGAAGCAGCGCGATCGGCATCGCCGCGGCATGCCGGTAGAGGTCTCGGATCGACCGCGATCGCTTCCGATAAGGGAGGGCCACTGTAAGCGTCACGTCATGCCCGTGAAGGACCGCGGCCCCGCCGGTCGGGCGGTGGGCCCAGGGAGTCGTCGAGGGATCCACGAGCGCGTCCTCCGGACGTTGAAAGCGGCCAAGGGTAACGCAGACGGCGGTCCAACGGTAAAGGCGGATCGAGGACTTCCCCGCTTCGGCGGCCGCGAGCATCTCGGCGTCTCGGGCCATCGCGAGGCCGGGATCGGTCTCCTCAGTCATGCTTGTCGCCGCACGAGCCGCCGACGCAGAGCCGATGACCGAGACGCTCGCAAAGTCGCCCGAAGATCGTGGCGACAGTTTCAGCATCTCCGGGTTCGAGGTTTCCCGCGAACTCCGCCTTGATGACCTCCCGATAGACGGGCCAAGCTCGCTCACGCTCGGCGAGCCCAAGCGGGGTCAGCGCAACATGGGTTGAGCGCCGGTCCTTGCTGCAGGCGTGACGCTCGATGAGCCCTTCCCTCTCTAAGCGGTCCGCCAGCCGGGTCAGGCCACTGCGGGAGAGCAAGACGGCCTCCGCCAACTCACACATTCGCATTCGCCGCCCCTCGGCGAGCTCGAGATGAAGCAGCACATCGTAGACCTCGAGCGAGACGACTCCGGCGGCGGCGAGGACCTTGTCGATCCTCTTCGCCATGAGGCCATGGGCCACGAAAAACGCTGCCCATGCCCTGTGCTCGGCGGTTGTTAGGGACATCTAATCTATTCTACGCAAGAAAATAGTTGACAACGCAATAATTCGCTGTTATACTAGTTGCATACGCAACCATCTGGGTGCGCACACAGGAGGATACAACTATGAAAGACGTACAGACCTACCGAAATTGGACGCTCCTAGCCGCGCGGATCGCGCTTGCCGCAACAATTTTCCCGCACGGCGCTCAAAAGGTGCTCGGCTGGTTCGGCGGCTACGGCTTCTCGGGGACGATGGAGGCGTTCACGACCAAGATGCATATCCCGGCCCCCCTGGCCCTCGCAGCGATCGCGGCCGAATTCCTGGGAGCGTTCGGGATTCTATTCGGACTGCTGACCCGGATCAGCGCGGCCGGCATCGGTGTCACCATGCTCGTCGCGGGCGCCATGAACCTGCATAACGGCTACTTCATGAACTGGTTCGGTATCCAGAAGGGCGAGGGAGTCGAATACTTCATCCCAGTGCTTGCTCTGAGCCTGATGCTGCTGATCGAGGGTGCGGGTGCGTTCTCGCTCGAAGGCCTGCTCAAGCGGTCGCCCAGAGTCCGATCCCGACCGGTCACCGCTTAGTTTTCATACAACTCGCGGGCGCCCACGGACGGGCGCCCGGAACCTCGAGGGTACGGTGTCAAGGATGGAGCGCTACGCCGCCCTACTGCGAGGCGTGAACGTGGGTGGCAAGAACAAGCTTCCGATGAAGGAGCTCGCGGAGTTGGTTCGTTTCCTCGGGGCGGCAGACGTTGGCACGTTCATTCAGAGTGGCAACGTCGTGTTCTCCGCGTCGGAAGAGCGTGCGGCCAACCTACCCGGGCTACTCGAGCAGGGGATGTTGAGCCGCTTCAACGTCAGGTCGCCGGTGGTGCTCCGCTCCGCCGCCGATATGGAACGGATCGTGGACGGGAATCCGTTCCTGGCCGCCGGACAGAGCGACGAGCAGCTTCATGTGGTCTTTCTCAAGGAATGCCCGACGGCCGAGGCGGTAAGCGCCCTCGATCCTGACCGCTCCCCGCCTGATCGGTTCATCGTGGTCGGGGCCGACATCTACTTGCACACGCCGAACGGACAGGCGAACACCAAACTCACGAATGCGTACTTCGATTCGCGTTTGAAGACGGTGTCCACGGGTCGGAACTGGCGGACAACGGTAAAGCTGCTGGAATTGCTTCGGCGCTAGACCGGCTTCCAACGAACGTCCAGGGTCTTGACGGCCGCAGTTTCATCGAGGCGGCCGACAACCTGTGAGACCGGGGCGTTGTGCAGGAGGTCCGGCTGTTCCACCGCCTCGCGAAGAATCGACCGCATGGCGTCGCAGAACTCGTCGAGAGTCTCCTTCGTCTCCGTTTCGGTCGGCTCGATCATCATCGCCTCCGGCACGATGAGCGGGAAGTAGTTGGTCGGCGGGTGGAAGCCGTAGTCCATCAGCCGCTTGCTGATATCGAGAGCCCGGATACCGTGCTCGCGCTTGTACTTCTCAGCGGTGAGGACGCACTCGTGCATACAGGGCCGGTCGTGCGCCGGGGGTAGCACGTCGCGGAGACGCTCCTGGACGTAGTTCGCGTTGAGCACCGAGTGTCGGGAGATGTCCGCGATCTTTTCGCGTCCGTACGCCATCAAATAGGTGTAGGCCCGGACCTCCATGAGAAACTGGCCGAAGAAGGGACTCACGCGTCCGATGCTCTGCGGCCGGGAGTGATCCGCCATCGCCTTCCCTTCCCCGTTGCGGAGAAGGACAGGCGACGGCTGATAAGGGGAGAGATGAGGCTTCAAACCGATCGCGCCGCATCCCGGACCGCCACCGCCGTGAGGCGTGCTGAACGTCTTATGGAGGTTCAGGTGCATGCAGTCGAAGCCGTGATCACCCGGCCGTGTGGTGCCGACCATCGCGTTCATGTTCGCGCCGTCGCAGAACACCTGCCCCCCGACCGCATGAAGCATCTCGCAGATGCGAACGATGTTCGGCTCGAACAAACCCAGCGTCGAAGGGTTGGTGAGCATGAGGACGGCGACAGCCCTACCGGCGTCGCCTTCCAGCGCCTTGGCCAACTCCGCCAGGTCGGTGTTCCCATGTGGATCGGTCGGAATCGACTTAACTTCGTAGCCGCATCGGGCGGCGGAAGCGGGATTGGTGCCGTGAGCGGAGTCGGGAACGAGCACAGTGTGCCGCTGAGCTCCCTCGCCGCGCGCCTCGTGGTAGGCCTTGACGAGCATGAGGCAGGTCATCTCGCCGTGGGCGCCGGCGAGGGGCTGCAGACTCACGTCACTGAACCCGGTCAGCTCGGCAAGGATCTCCTGCACGCGAACGAGCAGTTCGAACGCGCCGTCGAGCGTGCTCTCGGGCTGCATCGGGTGAAGCATCGCGAAGCCGGGCAGCGCTGCCGTCCGCTCGTTGATCTTCGGGTTGTACTTCATCGTGCAACTGCCGAGCGGATAGAAGCCGGTTTCGATGCCGTAGTTCAGGTGGCTGAGGTTGGTGAAGTGGCGAAGCAGCTCGAGCTCACCGATCTCGGGCAGATGAAGCTCGTCCCGGACCTCACCAAGCGCTATAGCCAGATCTACTTCGGGCGTGTCGGCAACCGGGACATTACAACCCACCCGGCCGGGTCGGGAGCGCTCGAAGATGAGGGCGGGCTCGGGAACCTGCTTGCCGACGCTCATGCCAGCACCTCCCCGAGGGCAGCGGCATATTCGTCGATTTGCGCTTTCGTTCGACGCTCGGTTACGGCGACGAGCAGGCAGGTCCGCAGCTCAGGATAGTAGGGCCCCAACGGAAGCCCGGCAAGAATTCCCTTCTCCAGGAGTCGGTCTCGGACCTCGGCCGCATCTCGCCCGTTTGGAAGCGCCACGACGAACTCACCGAAGACCTTGGCGCTGAACTTCAGGCTGGCACCGGCCGCACCGAGCGCGCGCATGGCGTATTGGGTGTTGCGGACGGTCGTCTCGGCTACGGCTCGCAGCCCGTTCTTCCCCATCGCCGCCAGGTAGACCGTGTTGGCGAGCGCCATCAGGGCTTCGTTCGTGCAAATGTTGCTGGTCGCCTTCTCCCGGCGGATGTCCTGCTCCCGGGTGCGAAGGGTCATCACGTAGCCGGGACGCTCGCCGTGGGCTTCCTTCGTGCGCCCCACGATCCGGCCCGGGATGCGACGGACATGCTCGGTCTTGCAGGCAAAGAGGCCAACGACCGGGCCGCCCAAGCCCATCGACACGCCCAGCGGCTGTCCTTCTCCGACCACAACGTCAGCCCCGAAGTGTCCGGGAGGTTTGAGGAGTGCGCAGGCGACCGGATCGGCCACGACGACCAGCAGAGCCCCTGCCGCCGTCGCCGCCTCTCGGGCTTCAGATAAGTCTTCAATGGCGCCGAAGAAGTTGGGGTAGCCAACGATCAGGCACGCCGTGTCCGGCCCTATGCCAGTTAGGTTGCCGGTAAGCCCGTTCGCCGGCGGCAACGTGTCCACCTGGAGGGACATGGACCAACAGTAGGTCTCGAGGACCCGGCGGTAGTGGGGGTGGACCGCACCACTCACGGCGATTCGGCCACGACCGTTGACGCTATGGGCCATGATCGCCGCCTCGGCCATCGCGGTCGCACCGTCGTACATCGAGGCGTTGGCGAGATCGCACCCGAAGAGTTCGGCGATCATCGATTGGAACTCGTAAATCGTTTGCAGGTAGCCCTGGCTTAGTTCGGGCTGGTACGGCGTGTACGCGGTTAAAAACTCGCCCCGGGAGATGACCGCCCCGACGGTTGCGGGAATGAATCGATCGTAGATGCCTGCGCCGAGATAGCTCGTTACCTGCGTCAGATTGACGTTCCGCCGGCTGAGCTCGACCAGATGGTCCATGAGCCGGCCCTCGTCGAGCGCGGGAGGAAGATTCAGGGCTCCGGGCTTAATCCGAAGGGAGTCGGGGATTTCTCGGAAGAGCTCGTCAATGGACTTGGCGCCAATCGCGGCGAGCATCGCTTGCCGATCAGCTTCGGTATGGGGGACGTAGGCCAACCGGGTTAGCTCGCCAGAGGTCCATACGCGGCGGCATCGAGGAGGCCCGAAGGCTGGCTCGAGACCCGGATCTTGAGAAGGTAGCCGGCGCGGTAGGGGTCGGTGTTGACGAGCTCGGATTGGGCCCTTAGCGAGCCGTTGACCTCGATCACCTCGCCCGCGACGGGGGCGTACAGATCGCTCACCGTCTTCACGCTTTCGACGCTTCCGAAGGTGTCCCCCGCGGCGAGCATTCGGCCCGGTTCGGGAAGCTCGACATACACGATATCGCCGAGTTCGGACTGGGCGAAATCGGTGATACCGATGGTGGCGATATCGCCTTCCAGACGAACCCACTCGTGGGTTGCGGTGTACCGAAGATCTTCGGGAATAGATGACATGGGATAAGTCGGCGAAGAGCGTACCCGGGAGTCGGGGATCAGGGATCGGGAGTTGGGGAGCGGGTACCTTGCCGACGATGCCGCGCATCGCGTTCGTGACACTGTTCCCCGACATGATCAGGGCGGCCGTGGAGGATAGCATCGTGCAGCGAGCCGTCCGCGCCGGCTTGGTCACGTTTCACTTCGCCAACCCCCGCGACTTCACGACCGACCGGCACCGCACTGTCGACGACTCGCCGTACAGCGGCGAGCCGGGAATGCTCATGAAGGCCGAGCCGATCGCTTTGGCGGTCGAGTCGCTCGACTGCGGCCCTGGCGCCCTTATCGTAATCCCGGAGCCGGCCGCCCCACGCTTTGTTCAAGCAGACGCCAACGAGCTGGCTACCGCCGCTGAGATCGTGTTCATCTGCGGGCATTACGAGGGGATCGACAAGCGAGTGTCGGAGTATTTCCAAGCCCGCGAGTATTCGATCGGCGATTTCGTGGTGACCGGAGGCGAGCTTCCGGCGGCGATGATGGCGGATGCAATCGTCCGTAAGCTTCCAGGTGCGCTCGGGAACGAGGACAGCCTTGGCGCCGATAGCTTTACGAATGGACTCCTCAGCGCGCCCAACTACACCCGGCCCGAGGTGTGGCGCGATCTCCGCGTGCCCGAGGTTCTGCTGAGCGGCCACCACGCCGAGGTCGCCAAGTGGCGGAAGCAGCAGGCCCTGAAGTTGACACGGAAGTTCAGGCCGGAATTGCTTGAGGAAGGGGAATAACGGTTCACCGATCACCGATCACCGATCCCTAATCCCCGAGTTGTGTCATAATCCGGGTCCCGCGTCAGACGGTCGCACATCACCATGTCCAAGTCCGCCATTCTCGACAGCATCGCCAGTGAGGCGTTGAAGACCGATCTGCCTCAGATATGGCCAGGCGACTCGGTCAAGGCGTCGGTGAAGGTTCGTGAAGGGGGCAAAGAGCGCATTCAGGTGTTCGAGGGCCTCGTCATTGCGGTGAAGAACGGCGGGATTGGTAAGACCATCACCGTCCGCAAGATTTCGAGCGGCGTCGGCGTCGAGCGCACGTTCCCGCTCCACTCGCCGAACCTCGCCAAGGTCGAAGTGATTCGCCGGGGCAAAGTGCGACGCGCAAAGCTTTACTACCTTCGCGAAAAGGTTGGTAAGGACGCGCGCATCAAAGAGCGCCGCTAAGCGTGGGTTCGCTTTCGCTCGCGGGCCATCTCTTCGCCCAGCAATCCTCACCCACCGGTTGGGCGGATACCATCGACAAGGCGGCGCGTACGCCGCAGAGCCACGTCATTATCGTGGTTCTCATCCTCACAGTTGTCCGGCTCGCCCTCTACCTGTACACGAAGGACGTGCCAGCCCACCTTCGGCACACCGGCTACAAGACCGCACAGTTCATTAACGAGTGTTGCGACGCGGTGGTGTACGCGGGCATTTTCGTCTTTCTGATCATCCGCCCGTACTTCGTGCAGGCGTTTCGAATCCCCAGCGGATCGATGATAAGCACCCTTCTCGTCAACGATTTCATTGTCGCCAACAAGCTCATCTATCGGTATACCGACCCGCAACACGGCGATATCGTGGTCTTCCGGCCGCCACCTGCCGCAGTTCGCATCGATCCGACGCAGATCGATCCGGATGGGCAAGTCAACGTCGACTTCATCAAGCGTTGCATCGGCGTTCCCGGCGACCTCATCGAGGTCAAGGACGACGTGCTCTACCGAAACGGCGAGGCTGTGCAGGAGCCGTACAAGCACTTCACCCGGCCGCCCGAGTTTACGGACGTTGAGACGGTCGAGGAGCGGTCTTCCGAGGCAAAACCAAATTTCAAGTTAGTCGTCTATAAGGGCAAGTACTACCCGGTGACGATCGACGGAAGCGTGGTAAACGACACCGACCGGTTCACTTCGCGCGACTACGCGGCACCGGATGGGGAGGCGATCACCGCCCTCCGCGACGGACCGCCTGCGAAGATCCCGCCCGGCTTTTATTTGATGCTCGGCGACAACCGGAACGGCAGCTACGACGGCCGCGCATGGGGACTGGTGCCGCGCTCGGACATCGTCGGCCGGGCGGAGTGGATTTGGTGGCCGATGAGCCGGTTCGGCGGAATCAAGAGCAAGTAGTGGCTCGAGGCTAGTGGCTAGTGGCGATCCAGATTTCCTCGCAGGGCCAGTTTCGCGCCCAATCCAGGGTCATGAAGTCGTACCGAGTCGAGCCGTTCTCTGGCGCGCGTAGCTCGATCAAATCCTCGATAGTGAAACCCAAGCGGCGCAGGAGCCGGATCATTTCGCCGTGCGGCGGGTGGAACTCGACACCGCCTTCCGGGTAGCTCACCTCGCTGAGCCCGAACTGCGGGTTCAGGAGCTCGCGGCCCGCCGGCCCCGTCTGTGGGTAGCAGAGCTGGGCCACGGTACTGTTCCGCAGAAAGACGAGCCTGCCTCCGGGTCTCAGGAGCCGCCTAGCCTCGGCGAGCCAGCGCTCAGGCCGGCACCAGATGCTGGCACCGTACTCGCTGAAGGCGATATCGAACGACGCGTCGGGAAGCGGAACGGCCTCGGCGCTACCTTCGAGCAACGGGAATTCGATTCCGAACTCGGCCTGAAACGCCCGCGCCGACGCCAGTTGGGCGGGGGTTACGTCTATACCAACGGGGCGCGCGCCGTGTTTAGCCATCCAGGCCGAGAAGTAGGCCGTGCCGCAGCCAAGCTCGATGGTGTCCTTCCCGTTCAACGCCGTGAGATCGCCAAACGCGCCGACCTCCGACTCGGGAATGCCCCAGATTCCCCAGCTCATAGAGGGTGAAGCCCAAGACTTGCGGCCGGGAGCGAGGTAGTCGCCGCTCCACTCGGTCCAGGCAGCAATGTTCGCGTTGACGTGGGAGGGGTAATCCGCCACGGGCCGGATTATACGATTGGTGGGCCCGCCGGGGCTCGAACCCGGGACCAAGCGGTTATGAGCCGCACGCTCTAACCACTGAGCTACAGGCCCGCCGCTCAAATGGTACCAGGGGAGGTAATCGGGGATCGGGGATCGGGGATCCGTGATCGGGATCGGGGACTGGTGACTGGTGATTCCCGGCCCGCCATAATGAACCCCTAGGGACACCGAAGTCTTTAGGCAAATCATGGAAGCA
>DATGIR010000554.1:0-4770 GCA_035295605.1 Fimbriimonadaceae bacterium
CTCCGACTCGGCGCCGATGGTGCGAAGCTCGTCCATGCGCTGGCTCGAAATGTAGACCACCGGGTCCGGCTGGTCGAGCCACTCGAACTCGACAACGTTCGGCTTGTTGGTCTTGGTCAGGGTGAAAACGGCGCCGCTCTCGATCGGCTGCTCGAACCACCACTCCAGCCAGTTGTACATCAGGCGATCGCGGAGGTTGACCCACACCTGAAGCTCGCGGCCGGCAGGATCGATAACGATGAGCTCCTGGATCTCGGGATCGGCATCCAACCAAGCGGTGGGAACCTGGCAAAGCGGGAAAGTACCGAGCTCGCGGTGGATCGACTTGAGCACGAGACGCAGGGTTTCCGGCATCGTCTTCGGCGCGGGCTGCACGTCCTCGTCGAGCACGTCGGTAGCCAGCGGGTGGGAGAGAAGCTTGCGGAGCGTCGTGGAAAGGCCGTCGTCGGTCAGCTCGACGTCGACGGGATCGCCCTCCTCGTTGAGGTTGTCCGACTCGGTGAAAAGGAACGGCTCGGGGACCGAGGCGATGTAGTCGGGCGCGGCACCCGCCTTCGCGAAGCGGTCGCCACCCAGCCACTGCAGCTCGGCCCGCGCCTTGAGGGCGGCCATGAGGCTGGCGAGGTCGTCGGGGTAAGTCTTGTTGCTCGGCGTGATCTCGTACTGCTCTTCCAGCAGCTTCGTCGCGGTGAGGCTGCCGGGGGCGGCGGCAATCCGCTTGGCGAGCTTGTCGATGTCCGCGGACTTGATGTCGATAGGCGCGGCGTCTTCGACGTCGATCGTCGGCGCGAGCTTATCGGCAAGCTTTACGGCGGCGCTCACCCACTTGGTGGCGTCGCTCTCGGGATGGATCGAGCCATCGGGCGAAAGGACGAAGCCCGGCACCGACGTCGCGACGCGGTAGAAATCGCGGGCATCGAAGACGAGGACCGAGGTGGCGTCCTCCGAGTTGACGGTGGACCAGACTACCGCGCCGAGAACCTTGAGGCTTACGGGCGCGGCCTTCTTGACGGCTTCGGCGATGGCGCCGGGAGCGCGGAAGTCGAGACCCTTGAGCTTGGCGCGGACCGTTTCCACCTCGGTGGGGTCGACCTGGTTGAGGGCGTAGGCTCGGTCGAACGACTCAGCGTCGGCGATGAAGCTCCAGCGGGTGAGGCTTACCGTGTTGTCGTGACCGAAAATGAACTGCTGGTCCCGCTCGACGATGCGACGGAGGATCGGCTCCATGGTTTCGCTCGACTCATGGCGGATTCGGGCCACCTCATTGAGCAGCATGTCGTACGGCATCGGGCCGCCGAAAGTATCGAGAAGCTCTTCGATCGCCTCCACCACCGACCGGCCGACGGCACTAAGACGGGCGGCGGGGATCCAGCGGCGCTCGTGGTACGCGAAGCGCTCCGGGTTTGAGGCGAGGAGGGACTTGATGGCGGCCAGGCCGACGCCCCGCGGGGCTAGCTTGTCGGCGAGCTCGCCGAGCTTCATGACCGACTCCATCTCGGAAATCTGTTCAAGGATCAAACGATCCACATACGAACGCGCAACTTGCTCTTCTGGCTTAATGAGTGTGGGTTTGGCCAAGCAGGACCTCGGGTCGGGCGACCGCCCGACAGAAAGGGGATTGTACCTTCATTTGGAGGATAGAGGTTGGAGGATAGAGGTTGGAGGATAGAGGTTGGAGGATGGTTCAGGGGGATAGAGGTTGGAGGATGGGGGATGGAGGGTGAAGGACGGGGGTTTGGGAGCTAAGATGGGCGCGGCATGATCAAGGACCTCGAGGTCTACAAGAAGAGTGTTGAGCTGGCGATCACCGTGTACAAGGTGACGGCCAGGTTTCCCAAGCATGAGTCGCTCGAACTCAGCTCGCAAATGCGGCGGGCAGCGGTCTCAATCGCTTGCAATCTCTCCGAGGGCGGGGCGAGGGGAAGCACGAAGGACTTCGTGCGATTCATCGGGATTTCCAGGGGCTCTTGTGCGGAACTCTTGACGCTCATCGAAATCGCCCAGGGCATCGGATGGCTGGTTGACGACGGGGAGCTACGAGATGAAGTAACTCGAATTGGCAAAATGCTCACCCAACTCCAGAAGTCGCTTAGGGCGCGTGCAACGAACTCCTAAACGATTCTCCACCCTCCATCCTCCATCCTCCATCCTCCACGTGGAATCCCGAACAAGCCAGATAGCGTACAACTAAGCATGAGGCTTGCCTTCACCCTGATCGAGTTGATGGTGGTCATTGCGATCATCGCCATCCTCGCCGGCCTGCTGTTTCCGGTATTCGCCCGGGCCAAGGCGCAGGCCAAGCAGAGCGCTTGCATTTCGAACCTCAAGCAGATCGGCGACGCGATGGTCCTCTACATGGGGGACAGCGACGACCTCTTCCCGTCCGCGGTCGACCCCGCCGATAAGTACGACTCGAGCATCTGGTCGAACTTCCCGCAGTTCCAGGCGATGATCCCGTTCATGCCGCTGATGTCGGACGTGCTCCAGCCCTACCTCAAGAGCCACGAGGTGTTCCACTGCCCCTCCGACAACGGCATCGAGGTGCTCGACAACGACTTCCCCGTCAAGCTCGAGGGAAGCCCGACCATGTACTCCAAGTTCGGAACCAGCTACTTCTTCCGAACCGAAATCGCGTTCAAGCAGCTAACCCAAACCTCGTTCCGGCTCCCATCGGATGTGAACGTGATGATGGACGGCGCCGGAAGCTGGCACGGGAGCGCCCGCCTGCCAAGGGCTACCGACGATGTTCAGACATTCTTCGAACTCACCCGGGGCTTTCGCTACAACTGCCTCTTCGGTGATTTCCACGCGAAGTCGCTCACCTTCGATCAGATGAGCAATGCGTGGAGCATAAGTCTGCTTTAGGGCGGGCCAATGGACCCGAGTCAGGCCACGCGCCCGGCCGAGCGAACGTCTAATTAAGTAGAAATGAAGCACATCATGGCGGTCGCGCTTGTCACGCTGGTGACGGGCGCCGCGTTCGGGCAGGTTGTTAAGGTCGACCCAAAGAAGCCGGGGTTCGGCACGGACGTCTTCTATGGGGGCGCCTGGGACCGATCGACGGTCGTCACCTTCAAGGCTCGAATCCAGGGGATTTCCAAGATTCCGGGCGATCTCGAAGGCCAGGCTACCGACCAGGCGTTGCTCGTGCAGACTTTCTCGATGGCGCCGGACCGGTTCGGAGCCGAACGTATCGTCTTCGCCGACGGGTACCTGACGGTCGAGTTGGGGCCGACTTGGTTCGTCGAGGACCAGTCGACCAAGTTGAAGGTCAACGACTACGTCGAGATAACCGGCTCGCGCATGGTGATCGACGGCCGGCGGGTCGTCATGGCCCAAACGGTGCGGCACGCCCACAACGTGCTCGCTCTGCGCCGGCTCTCCGGCACGCCCTATTGGTACGCGTTCAAGCCAAAGCCGGAGTCGAAGCCGCCGACGGTGGTCCCGCCACCGCTTCAAGATTCGGGTTCCACGCCTCCCGCCGACGATACGCCGCCGTTGCGCGGGCAACCGCAGAGCCTCGGCAACAGCCTCATCTACGGCGATGCCTTCTCCATCTCCGGAGCTACGAACCTCCCGCCCGGCGCCTTCCCGGCGAACTTGCAACGGGTTCAGCCAATGGGGACGCCGTTGGTGATCATTGGGAATACGTGGTATGGCGGACCGCAGGCGGGCTATCTCACCTTCCCCATCTCGGTTCGATTCTGAACTAGCCCGGTAAAAGTATCCGATACGGATCGAGCCTATTTGCCTGGTATTGATTCCGTTTCGCCTGGAATAGTCTCTTCTGTTCGGGTGACAACATGAATCGATGTCTAAGGCTTTTAGCGTTTGGCACAGCGGCTCTGGCCACTGGAGCCTTCTCCCAGTATGTGAAGGTAAACATTAATTCGCCGGAGTATGGAACGGACGTTTACCACGGACACTATTTCAATAGCAAGACGGTCACGACCATCAAGGCCAAGATCAAGGGTATTAGCAAGACGCCCGGTTCCCGGCCCGGTGAGGCGAC
This sequence comes from Fimbriimonadaceae bacterium, assembly GCA_035295605.1. GTDB lineage: Bacteria > Armatimonadota > Fimbriimonadia > Fimbriimonadales > Fimbriimonadaceae > DAIDHV01. The sequence continues at coordinate 4,013 of DATGIR010000554.1, forward strand.
GGACGTCTCGCTCCTCGTTTGGAAGTTTTCGATGGCGCCGGACCGGTATGGCAAGCAGCGAATGGTGTTCGCCGACGGCTTTTCGAAGATCGAGCTCGGACCGCAGTGGTTCGTGGACGATCAGTCGACGAAGCTCCACGTGAACGACTATGTCGAGATCAACGGCTCGCAGATGTCGGCTGACGGCGTGCCGGTGCTCCTCGCCCGCACGGTGCGGCACGGCCACGATATTCTGGCCCTTCGCCGGCTCTCGGGCTCGCCCTACTGGTATGCGCTCAAGCCGGAGCACGACCAGATGCTCATGAAGCAGCAACAACTGCAGCAGAAGGCCCAACAGGGTCCCCAGCTCAGCGGCAGCGGCGCGCAAGCCGGCGCGTAAGCTTAGGTTGCCAAGGTTCTAGGGTTCCAGGGTTCCATGGAACCCTGGAAACCTGGAACCCTGGAACCCTAGAACCCTATCCCGTGATAGATGCTAGTTCGCCCACGGCCTCCCTGCGCGCCTCGCGGTAGGGGACTAGCGTTGATACCCCCGGCTCTTGCATCGTAACTCCAAGCCACATCGGCGAGGCGGCAATCGTTTCCCGGTTATGGGTTATCACAATAAACTGTGTGCGCTTCGCATAATCCCTTAACAGGGTCGCGAAGCGCTCGACGTTTACGCCGTCCAGCGGAGCGTCGACCTCGTCGAGCACGACGAGCGGACTGCACTTAACCTCCAGCAACGCGAAGAGAAACGCCATCGCGCACAGCGAGCGCTC
>DATGIR010000555.1:0-8398 GCA_035295605.1 Fimbriimonadaceae bacterium
TTCTCGCATCCGCTTTCAGCATCTTTGTGGGCGTCTTTTTTGGTCTGTATCCCGCCATTCGGGCTAGCCGTCTCCAGCCGATTGAGGCATTGAGGTACGAGTGAGCGACACGATCATCGAAACCCACGACCTCTCGAAGGACTTCGTCATGGGCGATATGGTCGTTCACGCCCTCCGCCAGGTGAACCTTCGGATCGAAGCCGGCGAGTTCGTTGCGATCATGGGGCCGTCCGGCTCCGGCAAGTCGACCTTCATGAACTTGATCGGGTGCCTGGACCGCCCGACCGCCGGCGAGTACGTGCTGAGCGGGCGCCCGGTGGCGCGGATGGGCGATAACGACCTTGCCCAGGTTCGAAACCAATACATCGGCTTCGTCTTTCAAAACTTCAATCTCCTGCCGCGCACGCCCGCGATCAAGAACGTGGAGCTTCCGCTGGTGTACGCCGGAAAGCGCAATCGACACGCCATCGCCGAACAGGCGCTCGAAATCGTCGGCCTCGGCCAGCGAAAGCACCATAAGCCGAACGAGCTCTCCGGCGGCCAACAGCAGCGGGTGGCGATCGCGAGGGCCATCGTCAATAACCCCGCGTTGATCCTCGGCGACGAGCCGACCGGCAACCTCGACTCGCGTACGTCGGAAGAGATCATGGCCGTGTTCCAAGACCTGAACGCTCAGGGGAAGACGGTCGTGCTCGTAACCCACGAAGAGGAGATCGCCCAGCACTGCAAGCGGATCATCCGCTTCAAAGACGGGCGCGTCCAGCGGGACGAGTTGGTGTCAAAGCCGTACGACGCGCGCAAGCGGCTGGCAGAAATGCCGAGTTCGGAAGACGAAGAAGACCAAGCACCGGCGCCCGCGCCGACGTTCCAACTCTAACTCTCTTCTCGAAATCTCTTCTCCCCCCGGGAGAAGTGGCGCGAAGCGCCGATGAGGGCGCTAGCTACCCGCCTAGAAACGACGAAGGCCCCTCTTCGCGCTCCGCGCGAAGAGGGGCCTTCAGAATCTACTAGAACCGGTAGCCGAGCGCAGCCATGAATCCGCTCGGATTCACGCCGTTGACCGAGCCGATGAGCGTATAGCCGCCCTCGACGAAGAAGCCCTGCGTGAGGTCGATTCCGACGAACACCTTGCCGCCGACGCGGGTGTTGTTGGTCGACGAGAAGAACCCGTTCGCATTCATGAAGTAGGCTCCAACCCCGCCGCCGAAGTAGAACGTGCCGTAAGACGAGGTCGAGGAATAGACTCTCGCCTGCGCGCCAACTCCGACTTGGGTGAGGTGGAGGCCGCCGCTGCTGTTGTAGCTGGCGTCGACATACAACCCGGCCATCGTGTTGTTGCCGTTGCCGAGCTTGTACATGTCGTAGCTGGCGCCGCCGTAAAGCGCGGCCTTGCGGAGGGTGCTCGTCACCGCGGTATCGGTCGGGAAGAAGCCGCCGATCTCAATCCGGATGGGCTGAGCGACGGTCGTCGATTGGGCGCTCGAAGTCGCCGCGGCTCCGAGGATGCCAAGGCTCGCGAGAGCGAGGATAAGGGTTCGATTGCGGATATTCATTGTGTTTAGCGTCCTGGCTCCGCGGCGCGTCCTGCGCGTTGCGAAGCATCCATGCATGTCTCTTATGACTTAAAAGCGCCTCTCCTCGCAACGTTACGGGCATGCCGAAAGAAAAAAGTGAGCCTAAAACCCGGCTCCGTTTCGGCTTCCAGGTTCAACCGGTGCATGAATGTCAGGAGCAACGTTATGGATTTTTAAGAATCCAATCGGGTAAACGGCCCCGCCCCCTGACCCAGTAAACTCAACTCGCGGCCTCGTAGCTCAGTGGATAGAGCGCCTCCGTCCTAAGGAGGGCGTCGGGGGTTCGAGTCCCTCCGAGGCCGCCAATACTTGAGCGTATTTCAGCTCGTCGAAAGTAGTCGACGCGACGATCAACCTGTAAGCTGCGGGCGTGAGCAATCCCAGTTCCCCTCGCGGCCGAAGACTCGTCACCGTGGCCTTGGCCATTACCGCCCTAGCCTTATGCACCGCGTGGAGCGTCGAGCGGACCGACAACGCCGGCCGATTCAGAATCGACACGATGCCGAGTCACGTGTTCGTAACCGACACCGCAACCGGCAGGACGTGGCAGGAGTTCAGCATGCCCTCCGCCGGTAGCACCTCGGCCGGGTTTGGCGAAGCCAAGGCGCCGCGAGCGACCGGCCACGGACGGTACAGCTTGGCCATGACCGCGGGGCACGCCTACCTGCTCGATACCGCGACCGGTGAGGTGTGGGAGACGTTTGCGCCCGAAGGTTCCGGGAGCACCGACGCGGGTTTTGACCGGCCCAAGCTATAACTTGGTATCACCGCGGGAATGCGACCTTCGACACTTGGTCGCGTGCTTGAGGGAGTCAACATGCCATCCGGCAAACCGGAACAATCATCACTCTTTCCCCGAGCCTTAGGCGGCGTGCTTCACATGATCGTCGCGGTCGCGGTTCCGGCGGTCGTTCGGCAACTCCATCCTCACCTAGGTCTAATTCGAACCGAGTATGAGCCTGTTCGGAACGGATTCCCCAGCCATCCCGAAGTCGTGCGTCTGCAGCAACTCGAGGCCGACCTAGCGGACGCCCTGCAGACCTACGGCGCGATCTTTGTTGGCCACGTGGCAGGCGGTGGAGTATGGGTCACGGCGTTTTACTCCCATTCGCTCTTGCCGGCGGAAGTTACCCTTGGCAAGTCGACAACGCGAGTTGAGGCGACAGCCGGCGAAGGCTGGGAATGGTACGAGCAGCACCTAGCGCCAAACGAGGTCGAATACGAGCTGAGCCACAATCGGCCCACTCACGTGATGCTGGCGGAACAAGGCGACGTCGCGTCAATCGAGCGGCCGGTCGACTTCAACGCCTTCTTTCCAACTCGCGAACTACGGGCAGCGTTCCAGGCGGACATCGAGGCGCACGGCTTTCAGTTGGGAGAGGAACACGAGTGGGAGGACGATGCCCAGGCGACGACGTTCGGGTGCGAGGTGCAGTTGACGACGTCCCTCGAACCCGGAACGATCGCCGAGATCTGCGCGAAGGTCCGAGGAATTAGCTCGCGCCACAGCGGCGAGCTTGATGGCTGGGGGACAGAGGTCTGTAAGGACACGCCGCCTGGAACCTAAACCCCGCCTCGGGTAGTTTCCAAAGGTATGAACCGGTTGGCCGGAAAGGTGGCGCTCGCCCTGGGCGGCATCGCCTTGATGCTCCAGGCCGCGCTCGCGCCGGCTCGACCCTCGCCGGCTCTTGCCGGGAAACCCTGCTGCTGCAAATCCGGTAACGCATCGAGGGGCTGCTGCCCCGTCGGCCTTCGGCTCGAGAAGCCGGCAAAATGCCCGTGCTCCCTGGCTCAGCCACGGGCCGCGTCGTCCCGCGATTCGAACCTTCCTTCCAGGCTGGACGCCGCGCCGGCCGTTTTGGCTCCGGGGATGTCCATCCCGGCGCCGTGCCCGCTCGTATCCGGCCCTCAGGCGTGGAACAGGGTCTCGCCAACCCCGAGAATCCGGGCCCATCCACCCGACCGCGGCCGCGCCCCTCCGCTCGCGTGAACTCGCGTTAAACCGGCGCTAATTTGCGCTCGCTCGCCCGTTCACGTCCGAACCAGGAGGGTTCATGCACTTCCACCGCCTCTCTATCTCGCGGAGCCGACTCATAGCATCCGCTGCACTACTCAGCTTTGGCTTGGCCCTGCCGGCGCCCGCTTCTCAGGCCGCCGCTCAGATCAGAGCCGCGCTCGTCCAGCCCGCCGTCGTCGGTGAGAACACCCTCAAGCTCACCCTGACCGACGCCAAGGGCAACCCCGTCAAAGCCGCGAAGCTCACCCTGACCGTCGCCATGACCAGCATGGATATGGGTTCCACCCACCCGGCCGTAAAGGACAGCGGAGCCGGCGCCTACCGGGCCACCGTCGTCTTCAGCATGGCCGGTCCATGGCGCGTGACCGTGCGCGTCGAAACCCCGGGCCAACCCACCCTCACCAAGAGCTTCGACTTCACCCCCCAATCCGGCCACGACCACATGCACATGCATGGTGAGGAACCCAATGTGATGCAGGGCCGCCTCGGGCCTTGGAGCATGCAAAAGGAGGGTTCCGGAACGAGTTGGCTGCCCGAGTCTTCCCCAATGTACATGAAGATGCTGCCCAAGTCGGGCCGGTACGAGCTCGACGCGATGGGCTTCATCTCGCTGGATGAAAACCGATCCGGCGGCCTACGCAGCTCCAGCCGTTTCTTCAGTAACTCGATGCTCATGCTCATGTCCCGCCGCGAGACCGGCGGCGGCGCCCTCGGCATGAACCTCATGCTCTCCGCCGACCCGATCTTCAACGGCGAGTTCGGCTACCCCGACCTCTTCCAGACCGGCGAGACCGCCCACGGAATCAAGCTCACCGACTTCCAGCACCCACACAACCTCCTCTCCGAGCTCACCGCCTCCTACAGCCACCCCGTTGGAAACAACCTGAACGGCTTCCTTTACGGCGGCCCGGTCGGTGAGCCCGCTCTCGGCGGGCCGACCTTCATGCACCGGCCCAGCGGCGCCGAAATCCCCGAGGCGCCCATCACCCACCACTGGTTCGACAGCACCCACATCGCGTACGGGGTCGTCACCGGGGGGATCAACTCCGACCGGTGGCAGCTCGAGGCTTCGGTGTTCAACGGCCACGAGCCCGGCGAGAACCGCTACGCCCCTCAGCCGGTCGAGCTCAACTCGGCCTCCGGCCGCCTTACCTACAACCCGATTCCCAACCTCTCCCTCAACGCCAGCTATGGCTTCATCCAGTCGCCCGAGAGCACCGATCCCGGCGTCGACCAGCACCGACTGACCGCCGCCGCGCTATGGAATCAGCCCCTCTCCCATGGGAACAACCTCGCGACCACCTTCGCCTTCGGCCGCAACATCATCCAAGGCAAGGTTAGCGACGGCTACCTTCTCGAAAGCACCTGGCGATTGCGTTCGACCTCGCTCTTCGGGCGCTGGGAGAACGTCGCCAAGGACGAGCTTGGCGGCGTTCCTGCCGGCTCCTACGTGGTTGACAAGTTCGTCTTCGGGGCGGTTCAGGATGTCGCCGAGCGCGAGGGCTTCGATCTGGGCATCGGCGCCTACGTGGGGCTGTACTCCTACCCTGCCGCTCTCGAGCCCTTCTACGGGAAGCGCCCGGTCACTTTCGGCGTCTTTCTCCGCCTGCGGCCGAGCCGCATGCTCCACGGGGGCTAAGAACTACCAGCCGGGCAGCTCCATCACGTGCTTCCGTTCTTCCTCGAACCGCATGTCCGGTGGCATGCCAACGGGTTTCAGGGTTGACGCTAGCACCGCGATTTGGCCGGCGTGGTACACGTCGTGCTGGGTCACGGTTCCGATGATTTTCCAGGCGGGCCAGAGCCTTCCACGGAAGTGCGGGTAGTCGCGGTCGAGGTCGGTCAGTGGCGCCCAACTCGCCCTCCAATACTCGCTTGCCTCCTCGAGGTATTGCAGGCTCTGATCCCATGAGGTCCCGATGGCCTCCAGGCGGGCGAAGCAGTCGCGCCACCGAACCTCGGTCTGGCGAAATCCCGTGCTGCCGTACATGAACTTGCAAACGGCGATGTGTTGGACGATCCCGATGATGGAGCCGTTCGTGTGCAGGTACTGGTCAGGCGCAAAGTCGACCTGAGACCAGGCGAGTGGCTCGCTCACCCCGTCGAGCGCCGTCCGGAGCTCCGTGTAGGCTAGCTCCGCGTGAAGCTTCAGCGCATCCTGTGCAGTCACGGGCCCAATCTACCGGAACCGGCATGGGCACGAATCACCACTCGAGGACGGTATTCGAACGTGTCCCATACTGAAATGGTCATGCGCGCGCGGCTCGAAGAACATCACGACGACGACGGCACGTCCGAGATCCTCAAGCGCGCCATGCGCAAGCAGTCCGAGCACGAGGGTTCGCACATGGAAGCCCTCTTGGCGGCCGCAGACGAGTTGGGCATCTCCCACGATGCCATCCGCGAAGCGGAGCTCGAGTACCGGATCGAGAAGGGCCGCGCTCGGGAACTGGAACTCTATCGCAAAGGGATGCAGCGCGCGTTCCGAGCCCACCTCGTCTCGTACGTTTCCGTCAACCTCTTCCTATTCGCCATCAACGTGGCGACCTGGTTCGACGACCACGAGGTCTGGGCGTTCTATCCGCTGCTCGGATGGGGCATCGGCCTCGCCATCCACTACATGACCGTCCGGCGACCCCTCGATTGGGACGACCCCGAATTCCAAAAGTGGCGCCTCACTCGATCCGCGCTCCCACAGGTACCTCCTCGCTAGCGCCCGTTTCGCGCATCATCTAACCCGTGAAGGCGCTCGAGCTCGTGGAGTACAACCGGTTCGAGCTCGTCGAGCTACCCGTTCCGGAACCAGCCGCCGACGAAGTGCTGATCCGCGTCCGCGCCTGCGGCATCTGCGGGAGCGACGTTCACGGCATGGACGGCAGCACCGGCCGCCGCATCCCTCCCATCGTCATGGGCCATGAGGCGTCCGGCGACATCGTCGAAGTCGGCGCCGCCGCCGAAGGCTGGCACACGGGCGATCGGGTCACCTTCGACTCGACTATCTTCTGCGGGGCGTGCGGCTACTGCCGTGCGGGGCAGATCAACCTGTGCGACAACCGCCAGGTGCTCGGCGTCTCCTGCGGCGACTACCGCCGTCAGGGCGCATTCGCCGAGTACGTCGCCGTGCCTGCCCGAGTGCTCTGCCGCCTGCCGGAGGGACTCTCCTACGAGCGGGCGGCGATGGTCGAGCCGGTCGCCGTCTCCGTCCACGGGGTCGCCCGTGCCTCCGTCACCGCCGGCGACCGGGTCGCCGTCATCGGCTCCGGCATGATCGGGCTCCTCGTGATCCAGGTCCTGAAGGCGAAGGGTGTCAACGAGGTGGTCGCCGTCGATATCGATCCCGCCAAGCTGGAATCTGCCCGAGCCCTCGGCGCCGACCGAACCGCCGCCTCGACTGCCGGCGAAGAGCTCGACGTCGCCATCGAAGCCGTGGGCGTCACCCCAGCCGTGGACATGGCCCTCAATTCGGTCCGGAAGGGCGGGCGCGTCTCCCTCATCGGCAACTTCTGCCCGTCCGTCGACTTCCCGCTCCAGGTCGCCGTCACCCGCGAGCTCACCGTCTTCGGCTCCTGCGCCTCGCAGGGGGACTACCCGGAGAGCCTGAACCTCATCGCGAGCGGAAAAGTGAACGTCGATCCGATGATCTCCGCCCGGATCGGCTTGGATCAGGCGGCCGAATACTTCGCACGCCTCCATGCCAAAGAGCCCGGCCTGATGAAGGTCATGGTCTGCCCGTAGGGCGCGCTATTCCGGCCCGTCCGCTGGGGAGAGCCGCACGCACGCGCGCTTGAACTCGGGAATCTTGCTCCGCGGGTCGAGCGCCCGGATCGTCAAGTTGTTCGCTGCCCGCTTGCCCGGCCAGTGGTAGGGGATAAAAATCGTATCGGGGCGAATCGTCGTTACCACCTTCGCCTTGAGCGTTACCGAGCCCCGCCGACTCTCGACTTTCATCCAACCGTCTGCCGATATCCCATAGGTATCCGCCAGCGAGGGATGAATCTCCACGTACGGCTCCGGGCATTGGTCAACCAGATCCCCGATCCGCCGCGTCTGGGTGCCGCTCAGATACTGCGAGACCACGCGGCCCGTCGTGAGCAGCACCGGATACTCCTCGTCCGGCTCCTCGGCCGAGGGCCGATAGTTCACGACGTTGAAGTGCGCCTTGCCGTCGGCAGTGTAGAACTTGCCTTTCTCGAAGAGCCGCGGCGTTCCCGGGTGACCGATCTCCGGGCAGGGCCAAAACACGCCGAACTCATTCACAACCCGCTGATAGGTGATCCCGAAGTAGTCGGCCGTCCCGCCCTTGCTCGCAACCCTCAGCTCGTTGAAGATCGATTCCGAATCTGTGAAATCGAAGTACTTGCCCCGCCCGAGCCGCTGCGCAAGCTCCAGAAGAATCTTGGTGTCCGGCCGCGCGTCGCCGGGTGGGTCGACCGCCTTGTTGATCTTGACCACCCGCCCCTCCACCGTCGTCGAGGTGCCCTCCTCCTCCTCGTGCAGCGAGCCGGCGAGCACGATATCGGCGTGGTGCGCGGTCTCGTTCAGGAAGAAGTCGATAGCCGTGTAATGCTCCAGCTTGCCGAGGGCTTCGGTTGTGAATCCGCTGTCCGGCAGGGAGACGACCGGGTTGAAGCAGATGGAAATCAACGCCTTGATCTCGCCGTCATGAATCATGTTCATGATCTCCTGCGCGGTATGCCCCTTGCGCGGCAGATCGGCGTCCTCGATGCCCCAAACCTTGCAGATGTAGGCGCGGTGGTCCGGGTTCTCGATGTCCCGGTTGCCCGGTAGCTGGTCGCACTTGTGCCCG